>JAKJGQ010000195.1 GCA_022704305.1 Thermotogae bacterium
ACAGATCTCAATACGAAAGATCTTTTATAGATGCTGAAAATTTTCTTTCTCATTTCATCTGGATTGTTAATAAGCTGCGAAAGTTTGTAATTATGAGTAGCTGTTATGGCTTGATTAGGACATGCAGAAATACATCTGCGGCAGAAAACACATTTGTTTACATCATATTCGATTTTTCCGTTCTCTATGCTTATAGCCCCCGTAAAACAATTTTCTGCACATGAATTACAGTAACTGCAATTGCTATAATCAATCTTAACCGGGCCAAAAGCATAGTTATTATCTGAAATAGGATCCTTAACAGTTTCTTTTTTATTTACCAATCTGTCCCATGCTATTCTCATATTATCACCTGTCATTTTCTGAATAAGACATATTAAAGCTCTTATTGCATAAAGGAAAATCCGGAACTATCTCTTTTCTTACCGCGTGCTCCAATCCTGACCAGTTGGAGAATGAAGGGGTCTTAAAGTACACTCTGCATGGATGATTGTTTCTTGCACTTCGAATGTAAAGCAGAAGTTCTCCTTTTACCGTTTCAACCATACTGAAAACTTCTGTATGGTCAGGTAAGTTAATCGGTGGAATGATTTTTATAATATCGATATTTATTTCTTCAAAAGATTTTAGTATAAACTCATAGGATTGGAAAATTTCCTTTACCTTTAGCTGAAATCTTTCGTAAACTCCGCCTAACTCCATTGATGAAACATCCTGAACAAATATCTTACTGTAATTATTATATGGAAAAGTCTTTCTAACATCATAACCTATTCCGCAAGCTCTTGCAACAACTCCGGTCAATCCTAAGGAAACTCCTTCTTCCTTACTTACACATCCGGTATGCTCTACTCTGTCAAGAAATGAGACACTTTGTGCTGTCATGTCCGATATGTATTTAAAGCGTTTGATTATCTGACTAAGTTTATTAATAACTGCATCTTTGTCCTTCACTGCAAAATCAATCCCAGAACCATTAGGAATAATAGCGCTTCTCAGGAAACGGCTGCCGGTCA
>JAKJGQ010000196.1 GCA_022704305.1 Thermotogae bacterium
TGATTGATGTTTTTCAAGGGAGGCACATTTTTTGTACTTTTTTCATTTTACCCCTTGACTTTTAATAGTTAGTCTCCCCCTTAAAGTTTTATATACTAAATTGTATCATATTTATTGGTTGTTTATATTTTTTTTGATATAAGATTACCGGATTCATATCTTTTCAGTCCTTTATAAAAAACTATCTGTGCAGCAAGTACAAAACCAGTGTCGGCTATCAGAAGAAAAAGAAAGGAAAAAATGCTGAACTCTTTTATTAGCCGAACAGGAAGAAATGAAAAGTACATGGCCGGAATAACCGTCTGAATTATCACTTTTGAAACAGATGTATAAATTCCCTCCGGATTAAGAGAAAACGTAATTATGGAGTCAGGTACCACTTCCGCAACAGCTGTAAAATCTCCATACCAGAAAGTAAAAGAATGAAAAAGGACATTATATGCACAAAGAAGAACTGCCCCCATAACTCCGAGAAGTATAAAAAGCAGGAAGTTTAACAACGACAGATATCCAGAAAAAAAGAAAAGAAAAAATCCGAATACCAAATCACCTAAAGCACTCAATGAAATCCTGCTCACTAGAATATGCGAAAGAACTGGTCTTGGAAGAATCAAAAATGAATCTATCTCTCCAGTCATTATCATACGGCTTATCAGAGACTGATTACCCCATAGTGTCATGCTTATCCCGAACGAAAAGGTTGTTATGCTGTATACTAAAAGCATCTCATTCATTCCATAATCCTTTATCGTTCCTACTTTCTGAAAAAGAATCCACCAGAAAAAAAGAAGAAACACATCATTTATTACCATCCCAATTGTCTGAAGAATAAAGTTTCCTCTGTACTCCATCTGAGAGGAAAGGTTAAACTTAAGATACCGAATCATCAGTCGAAATGTCTTTATGCTTTGCATCAGTCGAAATGTCTTCATATTTATCCTCGTATAATAAAAAGTAGTAGTTATTAAAGTTCCTCTCCAAGAACTTTGAGAAATCTGCTATACTGTAATGGATA
>JAKJGQ010000197.1 GCA_022704305.1 Thermotogae bacterium
TATATGTTCGTTACTGGTCCTAAAGTTGTAAAAACTGTTACTGGTGAAGTAGTAACTGATGACGAACTAGGTGGTCCTGATGTACACGCCTCAAAATCAGGTGTTGCTCATTTCGTGGCTAATACAGAAGAAGAAGGACTTTTACTTATTCGTAAATTGTTTAGCTATTTACCTTCTAATAATTTAGAAGATCCTCCATTTGTCGATACTAATGATCCAATTGATAGAATGGATGATTATCTGAATTTCATCATTCCAGATAATCCAAATAAACCATATGACGTCAAAGAGGTAATAACAAGAATAGTAGATAATGGAGAATTTCTAGAAGTACATGGTCAGTATGCTCAAAATATTGTTGTTGGCTTTGCTAGAATGGGTGGCATGAGTGTGGGAATAGTTGCCAATCAACCTAATTATTTAGCTGGTGTTTTAGATATCAATGCATCTCGTAAAGGAGCGAGATTTGTGAGATTTTGTGATGCTTTTAACATTCCTATCATTACTTTAGTAGATGTACCAGGCTTCATGCCAGGTACTACACAAGAATATGGTGGTATAATAGTTCATGGAGCTAAATTACTTTTCGCATATGGTGAGGCAACAGTTCCTAAAATTACTGTTACTTTAAGAAAGTCCTATGGTGGAGCTCATGACGTGATGGGTTGTAAACAATTAAGAGCAGACATTAACTATGCATGGCCTACAGCTGAAATTGCTGTAATGGGAGCTAGTGGTGCAATAGAAATCCTAGAAAGAAAAAATATTTTAGCTATTGAGGATGAAGAGGAAAGAAAAAAATATATAGAAAACAAAATCAACGAATATACCGAAAAATTTTGCTCCCCATTCGAAGCTGCTAGATATGGTTATATAGATGATATCATTGAGCCTAGAAACACAAGATATAGAATCATTCGCTCTCTAATGTCTCTATCTACTAAAAAACAAAATTTGCCACCTAAAAAACATTCTAATTGTCCTTTATAATTGTGTTATTATGAAAAAAA
>JAKJGQ010000198.1 GCA_022704305.1 Thermotogae bacterium
AAATCTACAGACCCTCTTTGTTCTCTTTTTTCTTCTAAAATTAAAGCAAGTTCATTCATTAGATATAAATCATTGATTAACGCATTATCAGTCTTAATTTGATTATCCAAAATTTCATTTACTGCCTTATATGTCCATCTCTTACTTGATTTGATTTTTACTTTTTCAATAACAGTATCTAATATCCTACCTTTATTATCTATTTCAATAAAACAAACAATAACTAATCTTTCTTCGCCTTCTTGAAGACTGCATAATTCATTGCTTAATTTAAAAGGTAGCATTGGTAATACTCTATCTACGATATAAACACTAGTTCCTCTTTTATATGCTTCTTTATCAATAACAGATCCTTCTTCAACAAAATACCCTACATCTGCAATATAAACTCCAAGTAGGAAGTTTCCATTATCCAACTTTTCAATACTAATTGCATCATCAAAGTCTTTAGCATCATCACCATCAATCGTAACAATTCTTTTTTCAATTAGTTTTCTTTTTGAAAGTTCTTGCCTAGCATTTACTTCTAAGCTTTCAGCTACTTTATTTACATATTCAGGATAAGTATTACTAAAACCATACTTGGCAATTAAACTTAAAATCTCAATATCAAAATCATTGTGTTTTCCAATTCTTTCAAGAAACTGTCCCACTAAATAATCTTCATGATACTCAACTAACTTAACTTTAACTATATCACCAACTACTAACCTTGAATCTTGTTTTAATAAAACTAAATTGTGATAATCTTCAGTATCTAAAAGATAAGTTCTTTTATCCTTAACAACTTCCCCTACTAAGTACTCAATATTTCTTTTGATAACTTCAATAACTTCAGCTTTCTCAAAAAAAGGATCAGCTTTAAATAACACTAAATCTCCATCCATTGCGCTATTTAAGTCATCTCGGCCTACAAACAAATCTTCTATTTCCTCTTTATAGGTGATAAAACCTAAACCGTTTTTTGTAAGTGAGATA
>JAKJGQ010000199.1 GCA_022704305.1 Thermotogae bacterium
AAACATGAACTTTTTGGTTATTCATCAAAACAGATAAACTTTGTTTGTAATAACCAAAAATTTTTATTATATCATTTGTATAGACCATAAATCCTCCTTTGCCCCGCTATAAACATTTAGTTTTTATTCAGCTCGTTTAATAAATCAAATTCTGGCATATCGGCCGAAAGTATATCGTCATCTATACTTTCAATCTTCTTTGTCTGGTCATCATCATTGGTTATTTCTGCAGAATCATTTTTTTTCTTGCTTTCCATGAATTTAACTGAAATTGCCCAGATTTCAGCTATTTCATGTTGCATGTCATTTTTATCTTTATATTTGTTTATTCGGAGGCTTCCTTCAACAAGAACAAGCCTTCCTTTTTTGAAATATGTTGTGACAAATTCTGCTAGAGCATTAAACCCAACAATTCTAAAAAAATCCGTGTTAACATATTCACTGTTTTCGTTTTTACGGTATCCTCTATCTACGGCGATATTAAAAGAAGTTACTTTTGTCCCGTTTGGAGTCATCTTAAGCTCAGGATCTCTTGTAAGTCTACCAATCAGAATTACTTTGTTAAACGTTATGCTCATGCTTCACCTCCAGTTTTTTTAATCCATATCCCGGTATTTTGCATAGTTGCTTGTAAGTAATCCAGTCAAATCCATTTGGATTAATTTCGTTCTCTGCAACCTCTATCAGATAAAGAACAATAAACAAATCTTTATTTATGCCTCTCATAGGATTTATTAAAGCTATAATTTTGTCCTCTTTCAAGTCGTAACTGAATTGTTTTTTAAGCATTCTTTTTAAGCTTTTCCTGATCGCAGCGTATCTATTACCGTTATTATCCTCAAATTCAATATGTGCCGTTGGTAGTATCTGTTCTTCAGCACATAGATATTTGTCTCCACTTTTTATTAGCGCTACTGAAACAATCTCTCTGTATTCAGAG
>JAKJGQ010000019.1 GCA_022704305.1 Thermotogae bacterium
GATTTATCGTATCGTTATCCTGTCTTTGCTGGGGCAGAACCAAAAAGATTTTTCTTCCTGCCTCTATTTTTTCCTGAAGGTCATTCAAATTTTTTTTGGTTTTTTCAATTTCTGACTGTTCAATACGCAGTATTTCTTTACGGCTCTGTACTTCTGAAAGCTTTTTTTTAAGGGACAGACATTCTTGTTCTATTTTTTGTGATTGTGTCTTTTTTTCAATATAACCCTTCAGATTTTCATAATCTGCTATTAGTTGAGGAAGTTTTTCCTGATATTGCTGTTTTGAATCAAGATACTCCTTTTCCATTTTATCAAGCTGTATCTTAAGCTCTCCAAGAGTTTTTTCATGATCGTTTTTTTCCCCGGTGGTTTGGCTTATCGAACTACTCAGTTTTTCGCATTGTTCGAGAACCGGAAAAACCTGTGATGCCGCTAAAGCCTTATCCGCAGTTGTTTTTAAACTACGGACATACTCTTTTTGGGTCATAAGCTCTTTAAGTCTTTTTTCTTCCTTTCGTAAAGTTTCCAGATCCTGTAGTTGTGAACGGATTAAAGCTGACTCTTGCTCAAGCTGTTCCGATTGAACCGAAAGCAGTTCTTTCTTCTTTTTAAGTTCGTTGCTTTTTTCTTTAAGAGTTACGATATTTTGGACAGATATGTTTGTGTATAGTGAAAGTTTTGATTCTATAACCGATCTGCGCATCTTCAATTCATTGAAGTATGAAGCGGCCTTCTGCTGCAGAATGCTGCCATACTGCTGTAGATCAAAGATTTTTTCTAGGATTTCTGATCTGTCACGTCCTTTGGAGGTGAGAAATTCATTGAACTGTCCCTGCGGCAGCATGACGCATTTGGTAAAGTCTTTGGCCTGTAGGCCTATGGTCTGTATTATATAGGAGTCGACATTTTTTGCTTTTTCGGCTACTGCGAGCGAATTTCTGGTAAGTACAGCAGAATCTGTTATGATAGACTCTGCACTTCGTTTAAAGCTTCTTCTTACTGTATATAAGGAATCATCCATTTCAAATTCAAAACAGATGAAGGCTTTATCAGATTTTGAGTTAATGAAATCTGCATTTGACCTGGGTATGCTTTTCTGGCCGTAAAGGGCTATTATCATAGCGTCAAGTATTGTGGTTTTACCACTACCGGTAGGACCAAATATTCCAAATAAGCCTTTTTTAGTAAGAGCTCTGAAATCTATAAAGACTTCATCGTAATAGCTGTTAATACCTTTAAAAATCAGTTTTAGAGGTGTCATTCTCTTGTGCCTCCTCATAAAAAACTTTTGTGAAAAGCTCTGTCAGCTCTTTCGATGGGGCATGACCTTCGGTGTGCTCATAGAACTTTGTAAAAAGCTCCTGTGGGCTGTATTCACGGATATCCTTTTCCGTAATGGAGTTTTCGGGAGTACCTTCAAAGAACGGGCAGATACTCACAATATCCTTTTTCTGGCTTTTAATGCGCTGAATATCAGATGAAGATAAAGGCTCTTTAAGATTTATATCAAGGTAAGACCAAAACTTCCGTTCTGAATTTTTCATATAATAATCCACAGCCTGTTCAATACCGGTGCAAACGTTTATTTCTACCGGTTTGATGCATTTGAGGAGAGTAGGCTTGATCACAGCTTTTCCAGAAGGGTATATATCGATTATATTTACCGACTTAGCGTTGTTTGATTCACTTCTGCTGTACTGAAGGGGTGAGCCGCTGTAACAGGCGTTTTGGGCTGAAAAAACCTTTTGGGCTCTGTGCAGGTGACCAAGAGCGATATAATCTGCATGGGCAGGAAGGTCAGATGGGTTAAGTACATATGTTCCCCCAAGACTGATGTCACGTTCTGAATCACTTGTGAAAGCACCGCTTACAAAAAGATGACTCATAAAGATATTTATGCTTTCGTTGTCGAAATCACGGCATAAGCCATCTGAAATATTTTTTATTATATGGCTGTACTCCTCTTGGTTTAGATAAGTCTGAGCAGTATCCCCAAGGTTTATTCTTGACTCTCCTGGGTAAGGCAGGGTTGCAATGTTTATGGTTTCTTTTTTTATCTGTATCTTTAAAAAATTAGGTTTTGCAAAGAGCACTTCAAAACTACTGTACTTTTTCTGAGAAAAGGAATCTTCAAGCTTTCCGAAGATGAAAGCTCCAAATTCAACGGCAAGTGAGGATATACTCGAAAGTCTTTCGGGGCTGTCATGATTTCCGGCGATTATTATAAATGGTCGTCTGCCGTCCTTAGTGATAAGTTTTATAGCTCTGGAAAAAAGTTCCTGAGCGTATGAAGGAGGCGTATAGGTGTCATAGACATCTCCAGCAAGAAGTACTATATCGATATTTTCTTTGTCGCATAGTTCTGATATTTCATTTATAAAGCTCTCCTGTTCTTCAAGCCTTTCAAAATCTTCAAGCTTTTTTCCAAGATGCCAGTCCGAAGTGTGAAGAATCCGCATAAGCCGCCTCCAGAAATTATTGTCAGTAAAAGTATACCATAATGAACAGGCAGGTTGCCCAAAAGTTTCATGGATAAAAAAATCCCCGCTCATGCGGGGAATCTTTTATTTCATATCTGCGTTAAGTACGGCATAAATACCAGGAACCAAACCAATTTTCAAACTAAGCTTATCTGTTGTGACTGTTGTTATATTCAGAAAGTTTTCTTCAAAAAAATCGCAGATCTGCTTAAAGGTCAGTTCGGCTGGCGGAGTTTTCATGAGATCTCCTATATTCACTATAATAAGGCTGTTCAGTTCAAGGTTCAGATTGTAAAGATCCAATCCATTGGTGTAAAGTTCAGAAAGCTCAATAACAACTTCAATATCCGAAAGTTCAAAAGGAAGTTCAGCATTCAGCTTTATCTTCAAAAGTTCCAGGAGCTTTTTAAAGGAAACCTGAACTCTGAGTTCCTTGTTAGGAAGTGCATCCTTTAGCAGGCACAAAAGCTCGTAACCCGTTCCGAAGGCAAAGCCATTTACCTTGAAAATATCTTTATAAACCAGTCCTGGACCACTGAAAAGATCTTTGTCCAACAGCTGGGTCAGTTTTAAGGAAAAAAAGAACGTATTTAAAAGCAAAAACATAAAACAGATATTTTTTCATGAATTGGTTAGATTAAAAGCTGAAGTTAATAAAAAAACCGGAAGAAAGCTCTTCCGGTATGCTAAAGGTATGTTCCTGCCAAAGGGCAGCTAGGGCTATATGAAAACTTCAGCGATCATATGTGCATATTCTTTAAAATCAATGTTATTAAGGCTACTGATCTTATCTATATACTCCTGCGGTATATTATGGGTTTTTGCATAAAGACAACATAATGCCCCTGAGATTGCTCCGATGGTATCGGTGTCTCCGCCAAGCCTACTTGAAATTTTTATGGCTCTGAAAACATCTTTCCCACAGTAGAGAAAGACTCCTATTGCGCAAGGCACCACTTCATTTGTTCCCAAACCAGTTCCGACTACTTTGTAAAGGAAGTCGGAAAGTTCATCATCGGTTTTGAAGCTGGGAATATACTTTTCAATCAGCTTTATTCTTTCGTATGTGCCTGCTCCTACAACTTTGTATTCGGAGTTGTCTTCACCTATACGGCATCCTGAAAGAGTTTTCTCCATTACCTGTTCAAGGCTGCAGCCGCAGGCAAGGTAGTGGTAGGCAAAGCCAAGTCCCATAGCTCCTTCGAGTGCAAGATTGGTATTGTGGGTAGGGATTGAGCATCTTATGATTCCTTCTGCCAAAGACTTTTCATCTTTTTTCCTTACACACAGGCTTGGAGCCAAAACCCTCATAGCAGCGCCACAGGTGGTTCCGTTCTTGCCTGATTCATTGACAGACATGCCGTCCTTAAGACTTCTGAGTGCTTTTAGAGAGTTGGGACCGATGTAGCCTTTCTGCACGGCATCCGATTCTGTTACCCAGTCATCAAGGGTTTCGTAGGTATTTTCCACGGTTATTTTTCCATCTTTGCAGTATCTTCTTATGAGATAAAGAACCTGTTCTGTATCGTCGGTTATCTGAAATCTGAAAAGGTTCTTGTGTAAGAAGGATTTTGAAGGATCAATGAAATCTTCACCTTCATTGAGGAAGCTTTTGATATGCTTTCTGGTCATAAACTCCGTGGGCATACCCATGGCATCCCCAGCTGCAAAAGCCTGAAGAACCTTTTCAAATAAGTCCATCTGTTTTTTCCTCCCGGGTGTTATCTCCAGTCATTATATTCGCTAAGATTTGACTTGTCTACTACTTTTACAGGTACCTGAATATCTTTTGAGTACTGTCCGTCAATTATGGTTTTGTAAGCCATAACGCCGCCTATATAGCCGTAGAGATATGGTGACATTGCGAGAGTGGCATCGAGTTCGCCTTTAATAATGGATTCTTTGGCTTCTTCAATGAAATCACAACCAATGACCATTACCTGTTTTTTCTTTCCTACTGCCTTAAGTGCTTCTACAGCAGCAAGAGCCATCGTGTCATTTGCACAGAAGATCACATTCAGGTCTGGATTTGCCTGTATGAGGTTTGATGTAACGTTGAGGGCGGTAGTCCTGTCCCAGTTTCCCGGCTGGACAGATACGACTTTAATGTTCGAGGCTTTTTTAAGCTCGGTCAGACAGCCGTTTTTTCTACCCTCAGACTGTGGTGAACCCGGTATGCCTTCGATGATCGCTGCTTTTACATTTTTCTTGTCTTTAAACTTTTCTATTATATACTGTCCTGGAAGTTTTCCCTGATACTCAAAGTCGACTGCAAGTATGCCGTTGACTTTTGCTCCCGCATCCTTTGCCGCCTGTGGATCAACATATGTTCCGACTGCTATTACTGGTATTTTCCTCTGAGTTGCTTTAGCAAGGGCAGGTATAAGGTTGAACGGGGTGATAGGTGAGATGCAAAGAGCGTCGTAGCCCTTTATTAGCATGGTTTCAAGATAGTTGAGCTGTGCTGCGGTATCGCCTTCAGACGGGGCGGCAACAACATCTATTTTAAAACCAAAATCTTTAGCGGCTGCCTCAAAACCTTCTTTCATCGTTACCCAGAAAGGGTTTGCCAAAGTAATTTCCAAAGCGCCTATTTTGTAAATCTTGCTGGTTTTTTCTGCGCCTCCAAGCTCCTTAAGAACGTCGGCTTTGGCTCTTTCAAATGCACTCTGAGCGGATAAAGCTATACTGAAAATCATGACAAAAGTTAGTACAAATGCCAAATACTTCTTCATAATATCCCTCCTGAACAGCTATTTCTTATATGAGTAGCTGTTTCTGATTTTATCTATGAATACTGCTATAAGAATTACCACTCCTATTATGAGATTCTGATAGTAAGACTGTACATTAAGAAGTGTCATTCCGTTTCTGAGCACTCCCATAAGAAGCGAGCCAATTATGGCTCCTGTTACCGATCCGCTTCCCCCGGACAGGCTTGTTCCGCTCATAACTACTGCGGCTACGGCATCAAGTCCCATGCTCATAGAAGCAAGAGGTTCGGCGCTGTTAAGCCTGGCTGTCGTTATAATGGCAGCCACACCTGTTGCCAGTCCGTTTATCATGTACACTATCAGTTCATATTTGAAAACATTTACTCCACACATTCTTACAGCCTGGCGGTTATCGCCTATCGCCAATGCGTAATGGCCTATGCGTGTTTTTTTGAAAACCCATACTGATACGGCGATACATACAAACGCTATGATTACAGGAACAGGAATTGAAAAAATTGATCCCGTACCCAAAAACGAAAAAGCTTTAGGAAAACCGTATATAGGAAGTCCTCCCGAAAATATCAGAGCTGCTCCCTGAAAAATACTCATGGTCGCCAGAGTAACTATAAAGGAAGGAAGATTGATCTTTGAAACAAGAAAGCCGTTTACAAAGCCGCATAGAGTGCTTATTGCAAGTCCCGCTATGATGGCAATCCAGACCGGTGTTCCGCCTTTCATAACTCCTGCCATCAATATTCCGCTTACCACCGCGATTGAGCCTACCGAAAGATCTATTCCTCCTGTAACAATAACAAAGGTCATTCCTATTGAAAGTATTATGTATGTTGATGACTGCAGCAGGATGTTGAGAAGGTTGTATCCCGATAAAAATAATGGCGACAGAAATGACATAAGTATAAAAAGTCCGACAAGGGCTATGCTTACGCCAAACTCCGGTGCTTTTAACAAACTGATCTTTCTCATATCTTTTCCCCTCCTGCAGAAGTTGCATATCCAAGTAAAATTTTTTCGTCAATGTCTTTATTTTCAAGTTCTTTAACTACTTTTCCTTGAGCTATTACAACTATACGGTCACATATTTCTAAAAGCTCCGGAAAATCTGAAGATGCTACTATTACCGAATTTTCTCCGTTACAGTACTGCCTGATCAGCTGATGTATTTCTTGTTTGGCATTTACATCCACTCCAACAGTTGGTTCATCAAGCAGGAGAATTTTTGATCCATTAGCCAGCCATCTTGCAATAACTACTTTTTGCTGGTTTCCGCCGCTCAGATTACCGCTTGTGAAGGACATATCGCTTGTGTTGAGTCCAACCTTTTCAGAGTACTCTGAAGATATGGTCTGGACTTTTTTTGTATTTATGATTCCACGGCGGAAAATTCTTTTTTCCATGGGAAGGGTTATATTTTTTGCAACCGAGGATTTAAGAGAAAGTCCCGTTCTTTTTCTGTCCTCTGTTACAAGTCCTACGCCACATGAGATAGCATCGGATATAGAATAATGGGTGCAGTCTTTTGAGTTGATAAATATTCTGCCCTTGTAATCTCTGTTTATACCATAGATACATTCAAAAATCTCTGTTCTGCCGCTTCCCAGAAGTCCGGCGATCCCAAGTATTTCTCCCTTTCGCAGAGTAAGGTTTATGTTATGGATTTTATTGCTGCAAAGCTCTTTTACTTGGAGAACCTCTTCGCCTATACTGCTTTTATGCTGCTTTTGAGCCGAAATTTTCTTTCCTGCCATCAGTTCTATTATTTTTTCCTTTGTTACGTCTGCTGTGCCGAATGTTCCTGCATTTTTTCCATCGCGCAGCACAGTTATTCTGTCAGAGATCTCAAAAATCTCCTCCATTCTGTGTGAAATATAAATTACCGATGCCTTTTGACCTTTTAGAGTTCTGATGACTTCAAAAAGTCTTTTTACTTCCTGGGCGCTCAGACCTCCTGTAGGCTCATCCATTATCAGAATCTGTGCCTTTCTGTTAATAGCCCTCATTATTTCGACAGTTTGCTGCATACCTGCGCTTAGTTGTGCTGCGGGGGTATCGGGACTTATCTGCATTGAAAATCTTTTCATCATTTCCAAGCTTTGAAGGCACATCTCTTTTTTTGAAACAAAAGCCGGCTCCATTCCAAGGAATATATTTTCGGCAATGCTCTTGTGGGTGAGGAGAGTCCGTTCCTGAGGTATTAGAGCTATTCCGTTTTCGTAAGACTTTGAAGGAGAAATGGACTTAAGTTCACTGTTTCTGAGAAAAATTTCTCCGCTGTCTTTCTTCAGAAGACCAAAAATAATCTTCATAAGTGTGGATTTTCCCGCACCGTTTTCGCCCAGAAGAGCATGAACCTCTCCCTGACGAAGATCGAAACATACATTATCCAAGGCTCTGACTCCAGGAAAATTTTTACAGATATTTTTTACAGATAGAATGCTTTGCTCCATCTAAAAACCTTCTTTCATAAAAGATACCAGTTCATTCCAATCCGGTCCGCTCCTTGCTCCTTTTCTTGTACAGGTAATGGCGGCAGCTGCGTTTGAAAAGCTTAGCGATCTTTCCATGCTTTCATTTTTAAAGTAGTGTAAGAAAATGAATGTTCCTATAAAAGAGTCGCCTGCTCCGGTAGTATCTATTGGTGATATTTTGAAAGCCGGCTGTTTGATTGTTTGCCCATCAGCAGAGCATATACATGCTCCCTTGCTTCCCATTGTAAGCACTATGGTGCCTTTATAATTGTATGTTTTCCTCAGAAAAGCAATGTTTTCTTCCAGCTCGGAAAGACCGCTTATATCCTTCAGAGTTGAAAAAGATACGTTGAAAATATCCAGATACTTGAAAAGCTCGGCAAATATTTCATCAGTCATGCCAAAGCCTTTCATGACAACAGGAGCAACTTGAAGGTTAAAAATAACTTTTTTTCCTCTTTTTTTGAACTCCCTGGCGGCGTAAAGACATGCTCTGCTGGGAATGAAGTCTGTATAAAGTATGTCAAACGTTTCAAATATTTCAGAGTTCAGTTCTTCATCCGAAAGATTTAACAGACAGTCACCGACCCTTGTAAGAATCGATTTATCACCGTTTTGATCTACATAAATAACGGTGGAGGTTGAGATCCCGTTTTCTTTTTTTATCATATATGTAGTATCGATTCCACTTTTTTTAAGTCCGGTCATAATTACCTCTGATGTGTCGTCACTTCCGATCTTCGCACAAAAAGCACTTTTGCCGCCATACATGGCAATCTGGTTTATAACGTTGGCGCAGCTTCCTCCGTCATAGACTTTTTCATCCAGTATATTTGAAAAACCATCTTTCACAGGAAGCCTGTCCACCGTGAAAATTCTGTCAACTGCAATGCTTCCTAATCCTAAGATTTTCATGTCTTACCTCCTATAATCTTCTCATCAGAGAAAAACGTATTATATCGTTTCTGTAGAAAGCTCTTGAATACCATATTGGTTCATCATCTACCGAGTAATGTACCTGCTCTATATACATTATGAGCTGATTGTTTTTTATTGAAAGTTTTTCACTGATAAGATCATCCGAAGAGTATGGATTGAGATAAGTTACCGCATGGTCGACTACAAGCCCTTTTTTCTCACTTAGATAAGACAGGAGAGAACCGGAAAAGTTTTCGTAATCTTCCTGGTTAAAGTAGCTTATAGGAACAAAGCTTATCTCATAACAGAAAGGCGTATCGTCAGCAGTTCTCACCCTTTCTATTATAGATACTCTGGAACTGTCGGCGAGTCCAAGCTTTTGTGAAATAATATTATCTGCATTATCTGTAGAATACTTGGAAAATATTGTTCCCGGACGCATTCCAGAAGTCTTTATAAGCTCTGTTATGGAGCGAAGTTTTTCCAGTCCGCCATGGAGCTTGTAGTTGCTGCAGTTAATAAAGGTTCCTGTTTTCCGTTTTCTTGAAATATACCCCTCAAGCTCAAGTTTTTTCAGTGCGTCACGTAACGCAGTTCTGCTCACCTTAAGCTGTTTTGAAAGCTCAATCTCCGAAGGGAGCTTTTCACCCGAACGTTTCGGATTGTTTACGTACTTTAGCAAGGCCTCGTATGTTCTTGAAACTACAGATTTCCCGTCATTAATGCTATGCAGTTCGTCCGCCATACTTCATGCCTCCTTATAGGTTTTAGTATATGGTATTACCATTAGCATTATAATTTATTTTTTTCTAAAAATGTAATTCAGTTATCTGGACTTATAAACAGTAAAAACCGTTTTTTTGACTTTATATAAAAAAATCCAATTATTAGTAATAGGTATTACTAATAGAAATTATTTTTATACCTCAATTAAAAAAGTATTTTTGGTATAATAGAAATAGATAATAATTTAAATTTGAATGGATTATTTTTTTGGGAGGATAAATGTGGAAAAATGAAAAAATAAACACTTTATTGGTTCATAAAAGAGCATGGAAAAGTATAAAAAGCAGAAAAGTATCGGAAGAGAAACTCAAACAAGATATTGATGATGCAGTGAATGAACTATTTAGCCCTAACAGTTCAAAGAATATAAAGATGATAAGCTCCGGATTTTTTAGAAAGAGACTTAGCTACTCAAAAAGGATGATATTTGATTACGATTATGAAAAAAAATTTTTCTTGGTATACGATATTGGCAATCATGATGTATATGACAAAATTTGTGAGTACCGTGATCTACCTAAAAATTTAGGAAACTCTTTTTTAGAAATAGCTGGAGATCAGTTTTTGGAGATCAAAAATAATGAAAAATCTTTAGAGCTAATTGATACACCTGATATATATTTTTTTCTTGATAAAGTCCAACAAAAGATCTTTGATCAGAGATATAAATACTCGAGTGTAAACTTTTTTTCAAAAACCCAAGTTTTTAAAGGCTATCCCGGAAGTGGTAAAACCTCTCTTTTAAGCAGAATGGCATTTGATTTTTTGAAAGACGGGAAAGAGATAGTATATATTACCTATAACTACGAATTGAAAGACTTTTTAAAAAAGACTCTTTTAGCCTTTAATGATGAGATTAACCGTGAAGGTCTCGAACATTCAAAAATGGAGAAGAAAATCAATAATTCAAGGATCTATACGTATGAAGAGTTTATATTAAAAGAAATCTGTCTATATATAGGGATAAACACTTCAAAGT
Source organism: Thermotogae bacterium (assembly GCA_022704305.1). GTDB lineage: Bacteria > Thermotogota > Thermotogae > Petrotogales > Petrotogaceae > UBA5851. Next base: position 10,367 of record JAKJGQ010000019.1, read on the forward strand.
ACATACTTTACAGAGAAAGTCAAGAGATACTGGAAAAGTTAAAATCAAACAAAATGGATCGTACGTTTCAGAAAATTTTTGAGGATGTGAATATGCCTATGAACGAGCTTACAAGGTTTGTTCACGCTTTTTGCTATACTCAAGCCAATGAAAGCAACATACAGGAATATATTTCTAAAAAGCTTGATAGAAGCGGAATTGTAAGTTATGATCGTGAGAGGCTTGCTATGATAAAAATTCTTCAGGAGTATCAAAGAGCCTTGGATGTTAAAAAGAAAATCAGGTGGTACCTTTTGTTCGAAGAAATAATAGAAAAGCGTCCTATGCTTAAAGATAAGAGTTTTCCGGCGATTTTGTTGGATGAGATGCAGGATTTAGATCAAACTGAGTTTAATATGCTGAAGGAAATTTTTAAAATCTGTAAAAAAGATGATTTTCTTTTTAAAGTTGCATATGATCCCAATCAAAATATAGAAGTCCATGGATCGGGATCTAAAAATATTGAAAACCGTTTAAAAGAAATAGATAAATCTCAAAAGTACGAGCTAAGGTATAACTATCGAAACTCCCAGAATATCAAGATATTTAGTTCTTATTTCATAAATGCCGGAACCGAACTTTATGATGAGTTTATGCATGGTAACGAATCATTTGTCCAAGTAAAACTTACGGTTTGCTCAGATAAACAAGCTTTAGAGCAGCTTCAAAAAATTGTTGAGATAAAAAATATAAGTCTTCCTATACTGGCATATGGTGATTTATGCCAGGAACTTAAAAAAAATGTTGAAGGTAAAGAAGAAAGATTGATTTTTTTTAATGAAAATCAGATAAAAGGAATGGAGTTCTCAAATCTTGTAATTCTTAATTTTTTATCTCCTTATATAAAAAGAAACAAAAAGATAGAGAGTATAGATAAGCAAAAGTGGTTTGTCGGAGTATCCCGAGCGAAAGAAAATCTTTTGATTACCTTCAGTACGTATGAAGAGTATGAGGTTTTTTTAAAAGAAGTAATAGGAAAGGATATGCAAAAAGCTGGAAACTGTTATTGTTTTTTTGAAGATTATTTAAAAGCTTTTGAGAGTTTTGAAACGGATTATTATGAAGAAGAGAGTTTTGAAAAAATAAAGATGGTTCAGAAAAACTTCGAAGAAGAGTTGGAAGAGATTATTAACGGTACCAAGTCTGTATCTGAGAAGTTTCTTAACTCAGCCACAGTACTTATCAATAATGAGTTAATTTTTTCTGTATATAATCTGCTTTGCCGATTGGAGTTTACAAATGATCCAAGAATAGCAAAGCTTATTCTTTTAATAGTGCGCAAGATAAACGGTACTTCGGGTAAAAAAGAGTTCAATGAGTATAAAAACTGGATTAAAATTCTCAATAGCAATGACAAGTCCGGACTTAAAGAAGTTTATTCATACTTTCTTAAGCAAAGCATGTATGAAGAATGTCAAGCCATAGCCGAGTATACTGATAGCGATGAGCTTTTCCTTGATCTGTGCGAAGACATATGCTTGAAGTACTTAGAAGAAAAAATAGACATAAACTGGTTTGATAATAAAATTGATCGTTTGGTTCAAAAAATTGAGTTAAACCTTTCTCAATCGGTGGATAGAAAAAATGCCGTATTTTTGCTTATGTGTGAGGTTTTATTGAAAAAAGGAAAAAAGGAAGAGGCAGTTGAGTACTATTATGAGTATAAAGAGTATAGAAAAATTTTCGATGTTTTTGAGAGTTCGTATTCCGGAGATTTTAAAAATGAACAGTCTAGGGCAATGATACTTGCATCCTTTTTAAACCTTAATTTTAAAGCGGAACAGATTGTAGATTGCTTTTGTAAGGTGTATGGAGTAAAGGATAAAGATATTGGTAAAATCCTAGAGCGTTTACAGGGACTTTTAGACGTGATCGACCAAAAAAGTTTGAGAAAAGCCGATATTGGAAAGCTTGAGGAGCTTATTTGTTCTATAGATATAAGTATGTTTTTGGAAACAATAGCTATATCAAATAATATTTTAAAGGAGATAACCGCAGATGGAAATCAAAACTGTAAGAGAGGCTGCTGACGAACTTTTAAAGAAGATTCAGCAGTATAAAGAATTATGGAAAAAATTAGAAGATAATGTTAGTTTATCTGATAAAAAAATGGATGCGATAACTAGAGCTGAAAAAACTGCTCTTACTTACTTTGAAGAAGCTGTAGATAAAGCTAAGGATGAAGTTCAAGCGTTGAGGTCTGAGATTGAAAAAGAAAACAGTTTTTTCTTTAAAAAAAATATAGAGATGGTTGAAGTAGTTTCAAATATTGAGAACAGAATCGAGGAGATCAAAAAAGTATGCGATAGCATTAAAATTCAAGAGTTTAAAGACAATCTGAATAAAGAAGTTCAAATGCTCAGTGATGAAATTTCGGATAGATATGCAGAGATGCAAATATCAATTTCTGAAGCTTTTAAGGCATCACATGAATCTAAGATCCTTATTCAGAACAGCACAGAAGGACTTTTCAGATCTACAGAAAGCTTTAAGGCTGAAACCATACAAGTACTGGTAAATACTCAAGAAGAGACGGAAAAGAAGTTCAATAAAATAGAACACAAGTTGAAAAATTATCGAATAGTTACTATTGCTCTGGCTTTGGTAAACATACTATTTTCCATTTGGTTATACTTTAAATCAGGTTTATGATTATAAGCGTGAGCAGACGGACAGATATCCCCGCATACTTTCCTCAATGGTTTATAAAAAGAGTTGAAGAAGGATTTGTGTATGTCAGAAACCCATTTTCTTACCATCAGGTAAGCAAAGTATTGCTTGGCAGCGGAGATGTTGATTGCTTTGTTTTCTGGACCAAGGATCCGTTGAACCTTATAGATCATCTTAAAGAAATAAAAAATTACTCTTATTATTTTCAGTTTACCGTTACTCCGTACGGTAAGGATATTGAACCGGGCATAAGGGATAAAAGCAATATAATAAAAACTTTTAAAGAGCTTTCATTGCTTATCGGAAAAGAAAAGGTGGTATGGAGGTACGACCCTGTAATTTTTACGGAAAAAATGGATATCGAGTATCATATTCATGAGTTTGAGTGGCTTATGGACGAGATTGGAGCATATTGTGCAAAGCTGGTCATAAGTTTTTTTGATTCATATAAAGGGATAGAGAAAAGAACTTCTGGAAACAAAATTATCAATATATCTGAAAAAGACATAAAAGTATTGGCTCGGAGTTTTTCAAAAAAAGCAGGAAAGATAGGTCTGAAGTTAGAAACATGTGCTGAAAAAATTGATCTGTCAGAATTTGGAATAGAACACACAAGCTGTGTTGATGCAAAAATTATTTCAAGGATCACCGGCAAGAACTTCAATACTTTGAAAGATAATAATCAAAGGGAGTTTTGTGGTTGTATTCCAAGTATAGATATAGGAAGTTATGATTCTTGTCCTGCGGGTTGTATTTATTGTTATGCGAATCATTCGGAGAAAAAACTACGCTACAACATCAGCCGGCACAGTTATAGCTCGCCTTTGCTTATTGGGGAAGTACTTGCAGAAGATAAAATTTATGAAAAAACTCAGTTAAAAAATAGGCAAACCAGATTAAAATTTTAAAAAGTGTTTGTATGATCTGTTTCATAATGGTATCATTAAGTAAAGGCGTATAAAAGGAGGAGGCTATGAAATTTTTTAAAACTGATAAAAAAAATAAGCAGCTTTCTATTTTTCTTGAAAAAAACGGTATGTCTGATACTATGGGATTTATCGGAGAACTTGAAGAAAGTATTCCTCAAGTAAAGGATTCGGTAAAGCATGCCATATCAGCAGCCGGAAGGATGAGCGGATTCGATCTTAAGATGAAGCAGTACAGTCGGGTATTAAAGTTACAGGCTCAAAACATCAAAGATATATCCTTAAAGACTGATGAGTTCATAAAAGAAATAGAACAGGCTATGAATCAGATCTCTCAGGCTTCTGTAAATAATACCAGCCACATAAGCGTCCTGTCGGAAGAGATCAGCACTATGAAAAATTATATTTCTGATTCTTATAGTAATCTGGGCAAAATAAAACAAGAAAATGAAAAAGTCTCTGAAAAAGGAACAGAGCTCTCAAAGCAGATGAATGAATTTTCTGAGCTTGTTGAAAAGATGCGCGAACTCATTAAAGGAATTGAAGACATTGCTGGTCAGACGAACCTCTTGTCTCTGAACGCATCAATAGAAGCGGCACGTGCAGGAGAAGCCGGGAAAGGTTTTGCAGTGGTGGCTGATGAAATCCGCAAGCTTTCGGATGATGTCAAGAATAACGTGGGCGATATGAGGGATTTTATGGACAGAATGGAAGATACCTCTGGCAGGAATCTTGAGGTGATTTCACAGACAGTAAAAAGTATAGAGCAGATAACGCATAATACAAATGAGATTAATAAAGTATTTGAGCAGAGCACAAAGCTTATTCGTAGTATATCGGAGGAAGCCGGTTATGTGGTTTCAAATTCTGAAGAAACAACTGCTTCTACAGAGGAAATAAGCTCTGAAATTGGTGTGCTGAAAGAGCTTATAAACGATGCTTCTAAAGCTAGTGTGGAATTGGAAAACAACAGTGAGGAGTTATCTGAAATTTCCACAGAAGCTGCCAAAATCGAAGAAGATATATCATCATTAGCCAGAAAAAGTGGAAAGATAGCATCTTACAAACTTTTCCACCTTGATATAAAGGATTATGCCCAGAGCATAGATAACGCCATAACCGCTCATAAAAACTGGCTTAAAATCCTGCGGAAAATAAAAGATGAGATGAAGGTGCTGCCGCTTCAACTGGACGATAAAAAGTGCAGCTTTGGACATTTTTATCATTCGGTACAGGTTAATGATCCGCAAGTCATTGAGATATGGAAGTCAATAGATCTTGTCCATCAAAATCTGCACACAAAAGGTTCACAGGTTGTAAAGGCAGTGGAGTTGCACGATAAGGCACAGGCTGATTTGCTCTATAATGAAACAGAAAAAGTATCCAGGCAGGTTCTTGAGAAACTTGAAAAAGTTTTAAATGCCATAAAGCAGACTGATAAAACAAATTTGACAGATAACAGATAATCCTTGGGAGGGTTTAAAGATGATAAAAAAAACATTATTTTTGTTGATTTTAATTTTAAGCAGTTTATATGTTTTTGGCGGAGGATCCGGTGCCTTTTCGGTCGAAAATCCGATTTTAACATCTGGCTGGGAAAGTGTAGCCGATACTGCACGCAAAGAGATAAGCAGCTACCTTGAAGGCAGTGCATCAAGCGCTGCAATAGCAGTAAGGATAGACGGTCAGACAGTTTATTCAGAAAGTTTTGGAGTTTGTGATCTAAACACGCTCAGACCGGTGGAAAGAGACACTCAGTTCAATATCGGATCAGTAAGCAAAGTATTTGCTGCTGCATCTGTTCTTATTCTTGTGCAGCAGGGAAAGGTAAACCTTGATCTGCCCGTTTTCATTTATCTACCTGAGTTTTCTATGAAAGATCCTAGATATAAAGATATTACAGTACGGATGCTTTTGAACCACACTTCCGGTATTCCAGGGACTTCAATCAAAGATAGCATGACTGCGCAAAAAAATACAGGGTATATACAGCAGGTCATTTTAAACCTTAAAAATAGCTATTTAAAACACGATCCTGGCAAGATAAGCATCTATTGCAATGATGGCTTTACTTTGGCTCAGGCTCTGATTGAGAAAGTTTCAAAGACAAGCTACTCCGATTTTTTAACAGAAAACATATTCTCCAAATTGGATATGAGTAACTCAACAACATATTTTAAGGAGAACAATGAGAATATTGCACGATACTATGACCATGACCAGAATATTTCTTTTCCTGCAGAATATGTAAATTCATTGACTTCCGGCGGGCTTGCCAGTACAGCCGAAGATCTTGTAAAGTATGCTGAGATACTTTATAACGATAAAATTTTGAATGAACAGCTTCGTAAAGAGTTTATGAGTCCACAGGCTGGATCTAAAACGGCTCTAAGCGGTGAACCTCTGTATATGTTCGGTCTGGGGTGGGACAGTGTTGAAGATTCCGTATTTCATAGTAGTGGTGTAACTGTTCTTACCAAAAGTGGAGGAACCTGCTTTTATTCAGCACAGCTTCATGTAGTGCCGGAGTATAAGATCTCTGTTGCTCTTACCGTTTCAGGCAGAGTAGATGTAAAAAGTATAAATGATGTTGTGTTGACCGAGGTACTTAAGCAAAAAGGGATCTTAGCAGGATCAAAGAAAGTTTTTAATATACAGACTGTACTTCCACTTAGCTTCTTTAACGGCTATGAGGGTATATACGCATCCCTGGAAAGCATCTTTAAGTATGAGATAGATTTACAGAATAACGGTATGAATGTGGAAATTTTTAATGGAAGCGGTTTTGTTCCTTACGATTTTCTCAGATACGAAGACGGCTATTTCATTTCTCGCAGTTCAGATGTTTATTCATTTATAAGCGATGACTATGGTAAGTATATCCAGCAGCATTTTAATGACAGAAAGAGTACAAGAGTTCTTATTGAAAAGATAAAGCCTTCAGAAAACATAGATGTCAAAGAGTTTGAAAATAAGGTATGGATTCCTCTCAACTTAAAAACACAGGATCTTTGTGTTATGATGGCACGGACAGGTTCTGTCGGCCAGGCTGAAGGATATGCATACCTGCAGTTCTCCGGATTTCATATGAATGTATTGAAGGATGTTTTTACAGGCGAGAATAATCTCAGGTACATAAGAGATACCGTTGCTTTTAGAATTGAAAAGACAGCCGGCTCATGCAATCTTTTGTTTGAAGGTTACAGATACGCTGATGCAAGTAATTTGCCTGTTCTTGACAGGAATGAAGTTATTAAAATAGGTCTTTCAGGAGAAAATATTTCAAGGAGAGTATCGGACGATCTTCTTTTGAAGTTTGATATTCAAGATGGAGCCAGAGCGGTTATTTTTTCCGACAGTCTTGAGATGATCTACGACAGTCTGATACATGATTACCGCGAGGTGTATGTACCGAAAGGCTCTTATGTGACTTTCATATGTGAGCCTGGAGCCCAAGTCGGTATAAACCTTAAAAAGTATCAGCAGGATGACAGATACAGACAAGTAAAGGCAAGAGCAGAAAAGATTGCCGATACGCTTATAGATAATTATGGAGTTACAAGCCTTCAGTATGCTCTTATATACAATAATGAACTTATACTTTCTTCCTTTGCGGCCGGAACAGACTCTGAAAAAGCAGAGGAGCTAAGTACATCTACACCATACGGAATCGGTTCAACCAGTAAGATGTTTACTACAGCTGCCATTATGTATCTTGTAGATAAAGGACTTGTTGAACTTGATAAACCTGTTTCGGAGTACATTCCACAATTCACTATGAAAGACGAACGATACAAAAAAATAACTGTTCGCATGCTTCTAAATCACTCATCGGGATTAATGGGATCTATTTATGCGCAGGGACCTACCTATAATCATCCGGATACAACTAATCACGATAATATATTAAAGGAACTATCCGGGCAGATGCTGAAAGCTGACCCCGGAGCATTTTCAGTATACTGTAACGATGGATTTACGCTAGCGGAGCTGGTAGTGGAAAAAGTAAGCAAAATGAGTTTTACAGAGTTTATAAGAGTTTTTATAATAAATCCTTTAGGAATGAAAAATACGTTTACACCGCAGGATAGCTTTGAAAAAAGCGGACTTGCCGCTACTTTTATGAATGGAGTCAGGACTCCTAGCGAAACTTTCAATATGATCGGTACAGGAGGTATGTACTCAACTGCTGAAGACCTTTGCAGATTAGGCCAGATATTCATGGATGATTCCGGATACAGTCCTGCCGGACTTATCCTCTCGCGGAAAGCCAAGGATGAAACTTTTTCTAAAGAGTACAGCAAAGGAGTATGGCCCGTTCAGACTGATAACATTGCAGGCTTCGGATTGGGCTGGGACAGCGTGGATCTATATCCTTACAGCAGCTATTCGATACGTGCTGTTTGCAAGGGTGGGGATACAGGGCTTTATCACAGCAGTCTTGTGATACTTCCCGAGTACAATATAGCTTTTGCCGCAACATTTTCCGCGGGTTCAAGTACTTTAGGAACAGTATTTGCACAGGAAATAATCCTTGATCTTCTTCAAGCTGAAGGAAAGATTGACCGTTCATCGGAGAAAGATAAGAAAAGTCCTGCTGTATTGGCCGATATGCCTCTTTATATGAGTGAGTTCAGCGGAAGCTACGAGAACAATGAAAATATATACGATATCCAGATAAGCAAGAATGGAGTCCTTACTGAAAGAACAATCTATCCAAAGGGTTTGCCAGAACATGAGTACAAGTATACAAAGGAAGGCCTTTTCGTCAATGATGCCGGAAATAAGAAGCTTTCTTTTGTAAAAGAAAGCAACGGTATAACTTATATATGTACAGAAAAGAATATGGTTCTTAACGGTCTGGGAAGGGTAAAAGTAAAAACCTATTCGGCACAGAAAACACATTTTTCAGATGTGGCAGACGGTGTCAAAAAAGTATGGGAAGAAAGAACCAAGAACAGGTACTTTCTTGTTAATGAACAAAGTACAAGCCAGAACTATCATCAATTGGCTGCAGCCTCTATGTCTTTTTCAATGGATAGTGAACTTAAGGGTTGTATTTCAAACTACCGTATCATAAACAATAATTTTGCTGTTGTAAATGTTCAGATTCCCGGATTTGACGGTCGTGATACTCAGAGCATCGAAGTATATGAAAAAGACGGCAAAGAGTATATCAAAAACGCAGGCTGGATCTTTATATGTGATAAGAATATAGAGTATCTTAATGGGTCGGAGACGGGTTCATGCGTTATCGGCACGGACGGGTATGCCTGCTGGTACAAAATTCCGGATGAAAAAGCAGGGAAGACCATTGAAGTAAAAAAACAGGAAGGTTCTTCTTTTGCGGTATATGATGAACAGGAATGTGTTTTTTATTCGGTTGCTTGCGGAAACAAGCCGGTTATACTTCCCAAGAATGGAATGATTTTATTTGCGGGTGAAAAGCCCGGGGATGTTCTTTACTATTCAATAAAATGAGAATGAGCTGGGTGGTGGAAAGCATGAAAGAAGGATTTATTGAGACTAAAAACGGTAAAGTATGGTACTGCTCCTTTTCATCGGCAAAACAAACGGTTCCGATATTGGTAGTCCATGGGGGGCCAGGATTTGTAAGTATGCCGCAGGTGATTGAGGAGTTCTCAGATGATCACGATGTTTACTTCTATGATCAGATAGGAAGCGGAAAGTCTGATAGAGCAAGCTGTAATGATTTTTACAGTGTAGAAAACTTTGTAGACGAACTGGAAGAAGTTATAAAAGCATTGAAATTTGAACAGGTAATTCTTATGGGTTTCTCATGGGGCTGTGCTCTTATATGTAAATATATGTTATGCAAAAAACCTGAAAATGTAAAAGGAATAATCCTTTCTGCGCCGTATTTGAGTTCTCCGAGATGGTATGCTGACCAGAGAGAAAATATTATGAATATGCCAGAGGATACGAGAAAAGCTATTCTGCTTGGAGAAGAGACCCAAAACTACGGAGATAATTATCAGAAAGCGATGATGGAGTACTATAAAAAGCATGTATGTTGTCTTAATCCGTGGCCTGACTCTATACAGCAGGCTTTTGGAAAGCTTAATATGGATGTTTATCTTACTATGTGGGGACCCAGTGAGTTTACTATTACGGGCAAACTCAAAGATTTTGATCTTCTGCCGGAGCTTGAAAGGATAGATGTTCCTGTACTCCTGACTTGTGGAGATTACGATGAGGCAGAGATAAAAACAGTCAGAGATTATCAAAGAGCTTTTAAGAATGCAAGTATGGCTGTTATACCTATGGCCTCGCATCTTCACCAAATAGAACAGCCTGAAATATATAAAACGGTTGTACGGGCATTCCTTAAAAAAATTTGTGATCCTGCGGCGCTGAAGACATGATTACTTTTAAAGAGGATGTTTTTAAAATTGATACTGACTCAAGCAGCTATGTGTTTGGGTTAAATCATGGAATGCTTGAAAGCATGTATTATGGAAAGAAGATAAGGGATGGGTCTGATTATTATGCACTTAGGGAAAAGTCGTCGGGAGGATATCCCAACACGGTTTTAACTGAAAACGATGATAAGACCTTTGTAATGGACAATCTGTGTCTTGAATACTCATTTCCGGGAAAAGGTGATTTCAGAAATACAGCGATTGAGATCAGGATGCCCGACAGTTCTTTTGTCTGTGATTTTCGGTACTCTTCACACAAGATCTATGACGGCGGCTATAAAATACCGGGTCTCCCCTTTGCAATAAAAGGCGATCAGACACTTGAAGTCAATCTGATAGATTTGAGTGGGCTTGAGCTTATACTGTACTATACAGTTTTTTCTAAAACTGACGTTATTGCAAGAAGCGTTTGTATTAAAAACGGAGCGGATAAGGATATATATATAAGAAAAATCATGAGTATGCAGCTTGATCTTTCAGACAGCTTCAAGCTCCTCACATTTAACGGTCTTTGGGCAAGGGAAAGGCATAAAGACGAAAAAAATCTTTCCTATGGAGAAGTGGTTTGCAGTTCTGTCACAGGAGCGTCTTCAAACAGGCAGAGTCCTTTTATGGTTCTTGCGGACCGTGAGTGTACACAGAGTTCAGGCTGCTGTATAGGGTACAATCTTATATACAGTTCAAACCACTATGAATCTGTTCAGGTAAGCGGATACGATAAAACGAGATTCATGGGAGGCATAAATCCGGCTTTCTTTGAATGGAGGGTCGGACCTAACGATACCTTTTTTACTCCCCAAGCTGTAATCTCTTTCAGCAGCTGTGGGTTAAACGGTCTGTCCCAAAATATGCACGGATTTGTCAGGGAGAACATTATACGGGGTGAATGGGCAAAAAAAGAAAGACCTGTTCTTATAAACAACTGGGAAGCGACATACTTTAACTTTGATGAGAAGAAACTACTTGAAATTGCCAAGGTTTCAAAAGATCTTGGGATAGAGCTTTTGGTTCTTGATGACGGTTGGTTTGGCTTACGCAACGACGATACTACATCTCTGGGAGATTGGTATGAAAACAGAAAAAAACTTCCCGGTGGACTATCCTCGCTTGCTGAAAAAATAAATGAGATGGGAATGATGTTTGGCCTTTGGTTTGAGCCTGAAATGGTCAGCCCGATCAGCGATCTTTACGCTATACATCCTGAATGGGCGGTAAAAGTTCCTTCACGAAAGCCTTCTCTTGGAAGGAATCAGCTTGTTCTTGATCTTACAAGAAAAGATGTGCGTGATTATATAGTCAATGCAGTCAGCAATATTCTTAATAGTGCAAATATCCAGTATGTAAAGTGGGATATGAACAGACATATAACAGATGCTTATTCTCAGGAACTCGGAGCCAGGCAGGGAGAGTTTTACCATAGATATATCTTGGGGCTTTACGATATTCTTGAAAGAGTCTGTGGTGCCTTTCCGCATGTGCTTTTTGAATCATGTGCCAGCGGTGGAGACAGGTTTGATCTGGGTATGCTGTGCTATATGCCGCAGATATGGTGTTCTGATAATACAGACTACTATGAAAGAGTACTTATTCAGGAAGGTACATCCTATGGTTTCCCCTTGTGCACTATGGGAGCACATGTATCGGCTGTTCCCAATCACCAAACCATGCGTACAACTCCATTGGAATCAAGATTTAATGTAGCCTGTTTCGGACTTTTAGGATATGAGCTTGATCCTACAAAGCTTTCAGATAATGAAAAGCTTGCAGTAAAAGAACAGATAAAGTTTTATAAAAAGTATCGTAAACTCTTTCAATTCGGAGATTTTTTCAGGATAAAGGATGGGTTTGAATCTGAACATGCAGTCTGGGAGGTGGTTTCTGCCGATAAAAAGCAGAGTATCTCCGGTTTTTTCCAGAAGCTTTTTGTTCCTAATCCACCTTCTGATAAGCTGTTTTTTAAAGGGCTTGATGAAGAGCTGTTTTACAAAATTTCATGCAGGGAACAGTATTTGGAGTTTGTTCCCGGCAGATTGTCTGATGATGAAGGTTTTCTCTCAAACAAAGAAGAGTATGGAGGATACGGCGATCTTCTTATGAATGGTGGGATAAAGCTAAATCAGCAGTACCCTTCAATAAGGTACAATCAAGGGAGCAGACTTATGGGTGATTTTGGTTCCAGATTATATATTGCCCGTAGTGAGGAGGAAAAATGAAAATACTTTCGATAATAGGTGCCAGTACTTTTGGAAATACAACAGAAGTTTTGAGATACTTTAAGAGCCAGCTTGAAAAATGCGGCGGTTATGAGTTTGAAGATCTTTACCTGCAAGATCATAAGATAGATTTCTGTACAGGCTGTCACAGCTGTATAATGCTTGGACAAGAGAAATGTCCGCATTATCTTGCGGTAAAAGAGATTGAGGACAAGATGATGCAGGCAGACGGAGTTATCCTTGCAACTCCTGGTTATATGTTCAGTGTAAGCGGCATAATGAAGAACTTTCTTGATCATGTTGCATATAACTGCCATAGGCCTAAGTACTTCGGAAAAAAGATCTTCCTTATTTCAAGCTGTACCAAATGGCAAGAGGAAGGAGTTTTCATTCCTATGAAAACATGGGCTCAGGGAGCAGGATTTGATCTTTGCGGCAGCATGTATATAGATATGATGCCTTTTCCATACAGTGAAGGCGAACTTGAAAAAAGAAGAAACAAAGTAAATGAAGCGGCTTTCTCATTTGATAAGATTATCAAAGAAAAAAAGGAAATAAAACCCGAATTTTCAAGGATAATGATTTTTCATGCCTTCAGGACAATGTCAGCAATGTTTCCCAAAGTAATGCAAGCGGATTACAGGTATTTCACCAGTAAAAACGCATACGATAAAAAAACCAAATGGTACATACCGGCTAAAATTTCATTTTTAAAAAATTTTATAGCCGGTATGATTGAAAAAAAGATGAAAAGCTCTATAATGGATATGATCGACAAAGAGAAAGCGGAAAAAGCAGAAGGCGTGTTCCGAAATAAGCTTTAAATACTCTCTTTTACCGGAGTTTTTTTGTTTAAAAGCTCGCTGGCTATAAACATGCAGGCAATAAGTACAAGCAACGCTAAAGGCATAAGTTCAAGAGTTATTTTAGAAAAAAGTACTCCCAGACCTGCTGTAATAAACGAACCGCCTATACATGCCGCACCGACCTGATAACCTATGAGAGATCTTGATGTGTCAGCATCAAATCTTTTGGGAGTTTCGTGCATCATGCATGGGTATATCGGAGCAAATCCGAGTCCGCACATTATAAGTCCTATCATGGTGAGAGCAGGGCATGTCCTGAAAAAAATCAGAACGATTCCAAAGGCACTTAGTATAAGCCCGGCCTTTATCATAAAGCGGTTTCCAAGTTTGTTTACTACGAATCCGGTTAAAAATCTTCCAAGCATTATCGAGCCGTAGTAAAACGATATCCAAAGTCCCGCAGTTTCCCCTGTGAGGCCGCGTGATTCAATAAGCATACTGCCTGCCCAAAGGCCAACAGTGTATTCGGCACCTGTATACACAAAAAACATAAATATTGAAAGCCATGGCGAAATATCTGTCAAAAACTTTTTTTTAGTTTCATGAGAAGACGGTACATCCTCCTTTTCTTTTTTTGTACTTTCCTGCCATAGGCCTAAGCTTATAAAGAAAAGTACAGCAAGAAGAAGCTGTATTAAGCAGATGCTTAGATAACCTTTCCGCCATGTTCCTCCGCCTCTCATGACCGCGGATAGTATAAGCGGTCCG
>JAKJGQ010000001.1 GCA_022704305.1 Thermotogae bacterium
GTTTGGAGCAGATCTTGTGGGAATGTCGACAATTCCAGAAGTCATTGTTGCAAGACATGCTGGTATAAAGGTACTTGGAATATCCTGTATAACAGATATGGCCATCGCTGAAGACTTACAGCCTCTTACCGCTCAGCAGGTTATAGATGTTGCTAATAGTACAGGAAAAAAGATTGCACAGATAATTATGGAAGTGGTTAAGAGTATATAATTTTGTTCCGGATAGCTCCGGAACATTTTCATTGATTATGATAAAGAAAAACGGGCCGTACATATTGATCTTTTTTGTTTTAATTTTTTTTCAGAGCATAGCCTCAGGTTTTGAAAATGATTTTGCTAAGCTGTTTTTGAAACCACGCATTTATTTTGATTATTTTTTTGATACGGCACAATCTATCGATGCTGATTTTTTTGTGGTATCAAAATACTCTATTATGTCTTCTTCTGAGTTTTTAAAGGCAGTTTGGTCTCAGGAAAGAAGCATGATTGGTGGCCAAATCGATGTGGAATCTGATTTTTATACCCATGCTATCTCCAGTTCTAAAGCCTTAGGGTTGATGCAGATTAAGTACCAGACAGCCTCTGACATGCATATTGAAAATTTATTCGACCCATATGATAATTTAAAGGGAGCGCTGGAGTATCATGGATATCTCAGAAGGCTTTTTAATGATGAAAAAAAGCAGATAGCCGCATATCATGATGGTCCTGGGAGTATCCAGCGTCAAGGGATGTCTATAACTGGTGATCAATATTATAATCAGGTTAAATCTAGTCAAAAAAAATATAAGAGCATAATGCTTGAATCACCTTCTGTATTTGGTGTTAGTATAAGTTTTGAAAATGGGACTATTTTAAAGACACATTTTTATAACTCTGCAGCTTATATGAAGTTCGAGTTTTATAATTATTCTGATATATATATAAACAAAAAGAACGATAGCTTTATGCTTGACTATGAGTTAAACTCCTCGGTCCTATATTTTCCGCGTACAGTGATAGCTTTTGGAACCGGTTTGACTTTTGAAGACAGTGGATTTAAAAATGGAGATTATATACTCAGATTGGGTTTTCCCTGGAGGAGTCTTATTGTAAGGTTAGGAGAAGAGAGTTCTTTTACGTTTAAAGAAGAGTATAAAGAATTTTTCTACTGTCTTAAGCTGAAGAATTCTTCGGCAATAGTTGCTGCAGGGATGAAGTTTAATGATTTCAAGGTATCAGTGACATTTGACCTTCTTAAAAAGTCTTTCGGTTCGTACATATCGATATTCTGAGGGGTGGAAAAAACAAAATGGAAGAATTTTTGAAAAAAATTCTTGACTGGTGGAAAAACCTCGAAAAAAAGAAGAAAATTACATATATAATATATGCACTATCATTAATTGTAGTTATGATAATTCTTTTTGTTGTTATATCACTACCACACTATACACTTTTGGTAAGTGGTCTTAATGAGACTCAGGCGGGGCAGGTTATAGCAAAGCTTGATGAGCAGGGTGTAAGGTATAAGGCCGGTCCGAATGGGAGCATCTATGTTTCAAATAGCCAAAAGTATGAGTTAAGGATGAAGCTGGCTTCAGAAGGAGTGCTTGGTAATAATTCCAGAGGGTATGAGCTTTTGCAGAACCAGGGATTTGGTGCTACTAGTTTTGATAAACAGGTAAATTATCAGATAGCACTTGAAGGAGAGCTTGAAAGATCTATATCAGCTATAACTGGTGTTTCTTTTGCCAGAGTGCATCTTGTTATTCCTCCTAAAACATACTATACAGTTGGAGATAATGCTATTCCGAAGGCTTCTGTAATGATATCGCTTGCAACAGGTGCTCAAATAAGTCAGGAGCAGGTAAAAGGTATTGTAGAACTTATTTCAGGTGCTGTTCAGGGGCTTGAACCCAAAAATGTAAGAGTTGTTGATAACTATTCTCGTGATCTTAGCTCCTCAATATACAATGATGATATGGGATCAGCCAACACTAAATTTCAGATGAAGCAGATGATAGAATCTTACTACACAAAAAAAATACAACAGACCATGCAAACCGTTTTTGGATTCGGAAATGTGGTAGTCATGTCTGATGTCGAACTTAACTGGCAGAAACTTGAACAGGAGGAAAGAACTGTTGAACCTGTAAACAAGTCCAGCGGTATTATACTCAGTCAGCAGCAGGAGAGCGAACAGACTATAAACTCTTCTAACAACAGCGGAGCACCGGGAACGACATCAAATATTCCTCCGTACGATTATCAGACAGAAAGCTCTGATCGGAATACTGGATACTCCAAATCGAAAGTAATAACGAATTATGATATAAACGAAATTTACAAAAAAACTATTGATGATAGAACAGGAGAAATTGCTAAGAAAAGTTTTACAATATATATCGATTTCTTAAAATCCGGAGTAACTGAAACCGAGGAGATCATAAAAAATATTAAATCATCTATAACCACTGCAACAGGATCCGGACAGGATAATATAAGCGTTCTTTCTCTTACTTTTAACAGGGAAATGGATAATGAAAAGAGTAAGATTGAAGCAGAGAACCTTAGAAGAAGGAAACTGATAACCTACGTTATACTTATAATGGTTGCTATTGTAATGTTGCTTTTCCTTTTGTATGTTGCTTTATTATATATGCGCAGAAAGAAAACCTATACTCTGATAGAAGAGAGGAAAAAGAAGCTTGAAGAACGTGTGAAAGAAGTTGTTGGAGAGGTTAAAGAGGAGCCTGTAGAACTTTCTCCAAGCCAGGAAATGCAGAAGAGACTTGAAGCTATAGTCGATTCGAGACCTAATGACGTTGTTGAGATAATTAAGATTTGGATAAATACACAATGAGGTGATTACAGTGGCTAAAAACGAAGATATTACAGGTGTAAAGAAAGCTGCTGTGCTGCTGGTCTTAATGGGATCGGACAGAGCTGCAACCATCCTCAAAAAACTTCCCGATTCCGATGTTGAGCAGCTCACATTGGAAATTGCCAATCTAGGAAAGATAGAGGAAAGTTTGAAGAACTCTGTGAGTTCCGAGTTTTTTGAGTTTGCTAAGATAAAAGAATTCATAAATAAGGGTGGAATAGACTATGCCCGCAAGCTTCTTGAGGATGCTTTCGGACCCGAAAAAGCAATTGAAATAATAGAAAAGCTTGTTTCAAGCTTGCAAGTGAGGCCTTTTGATTTTCTTAGGAGGATTGATGTTGCCCAGATGGTCAATGTGCTTCAGAATGAACATCCGCAGACTATTGCCCTTGTACTATGTTATTTGAGTCCAGCTATAGCCTCACAGGTAATAACCAACCTTAATGAAAGTCTTCAGGTAGAAGTTGTTAAAAGAATTTCCATAATGAATTCAGCGACTCCTGATGTTGTGAAAGATGTTGAAACCAAGATGAAAGACAGACTTTCTTCTTTTGCTACACAGACATTCTCTCAGGTTGGAGGAATAGAGACAGCTGCAGAAATAATGAATAATATTGATAGGGTTGTAAGTAAAAATATATTCGACAGACTTTCTGAAAGAGATCCAAAGCTTTCGGAAGAAATACGAAAGAGAATGTTTGTATTTGAGGATATAGTAAAACTTGATGACAGATCTATTCAGAGAATAATAAGAGAAATAGATAATAAAGATCTTACTATTGCTCTAAAGGGAGCTTCTGAAGAAGTTAAGTTGACTATATTTAAAAATATGTCCAAGCGTTCAAGCCAGATTGTACAAGAAGAGCTTGACTATATGGGACCTGTAAGAGTTCGAGATGTTGATGAGGCTCAGCAGAAGATAGTCGCCACTATAAGAAGACTTGAAGAATCGGGAGAGATAATAATAGGAAGCGGCGGAGGAGAGGAATTGATTGTATAATAAGAAAGTAATCAAAAATAAGTATGTAGTCCTTGACTCAAAGCTGGACATAAATTCCAAAAAAATAGAGGAAGAAATTCTTTCTGCTGAAAATGATCAGCAGAATCTTTTGTTGGATCAGCAAGTTAATCATATATTAATGGAAACAGAGGAGAAAGCCAAGGAAATTATTTCACAGGCTAACAAAAGATCGGAAGAGATAATAAAAAAAGCTAACCAGCAATCTATAGCTATAGTTGAGGAAGGAAAAAAGCAAGCTGATCTTTTTTACAAACAGAATGTGGAACAGAAAAGTAGAGAGTTTTCTGTTATAATAGAAAATGCAAAAAAAAGTCTTTATGAGTATACAGCAAACTATGAGAAACTTTTAGAAGACTCTCTTATAGAAGCTTTTAAGAAATTGAACCTTAAATTTCTTAAACAGGAGATTTTGGAAAATCCTGCATGGATGAAAACGATAATTTCAGAACTTAAAAATCGTCTGAGCAGTTTTAATAGCTTCAGTATGCGAATGAATGAAAGAACATTTGAAAATGCAAAAGAATTTCTTGGAGAATCTTCTGTTAAAAGTATAAAAACTGATAATTCTCTGTCTGATAATGAAATTTTTGTCGATACTGAGTACGGGGTTTTTGATGTATCTGCTCAAAGCTATATAGAAGATATGATGAAGATTTTTGAGGAAAGCAAAAATGAAACCAAGTAATTTTAGCAGATTTAAGAGTAATTATTATGGAAAACTTGATAAGTTACCTTTGATAGGTCTTAGCGGAAAAGTATCTCGGATAGTTGGAATGACTATCGAAGCAATAGGACCAGATGCTTCCATAGGGGATCTTTGCGGTATAAAACTGAAGGATGGTAATACCGCCTTATGCGAGATGGTAGGATTTTCAGATAATAAAACATTGTTAATGCCGTTTGATGAAATAAACGGTCTTTATGTTGGAGCGCCAGTGAAAAAGCTAGATAAGAAAGTTTCACTTAAGGCCGATCAGAGTATACTAGGACATGTACTTGACGGAATAGGAAGACCTATGGACAGTTCAGGAGCCATATTTAAAGATGAGGTACCTATATACTCACCGCCTCCTAATCCGCTTATAAGGAAAAAAATAGAGCAACCGCTTTCAGTTGGGGTACGTGCGATTGATGGTTTGCTAACTCTTGGCAAAGGGCAGAGAATTGCGATTATGGCAGGTAGCGGAGTGGGTAAAAGTACTCTGCTTGGTATGATTGCAAGGAACACGGAAGCCGATATTAACGTTATAGGTCTTATAGGCGAACGTGGACGAGAAGTTAGAGAGTTTATTGAAAGAGACTTAGGAGAAGAAGGACTTAAAAAGTCTGTTGTACTTGTCTCCACTTCAGATCAACCTGCCTTAGTACGAGTAAAGGCTCTTTATACAGCTACGGCTATATCTGAATATTTTAGGGATAAAGGATATAATGTTCTTCTTATGGTTGATTCTCTAACCCGATGGGCAATGGCTCAGAGAGAAATCGGACTTTCAATAGGCGAGCCACCGGCTACAAGGGGATATACTCCAAGTGTTTTTGGTAATCTGCCTAAAGTTTTGGAAAGAGCGGGAAATTCTGACAAAGGGACCATGACAGCTATATACACGGTACTGGTTGAAGCTGATGATATGAATGATCCGATAGGAGATACAGTAAGAGGTATCGTTGATGGACATATAGTGCTTTCCAGGAAGATGGCCGATGCAGGACATTACCCTGCGATAGAGCTTCTTGGAAGTGTTAGCAGACTTATGAGTTCGGTGGTTGACAGTGCTCATCTTAAGGCAGGCAGAGTTGTTAAAGAGATAATATCGACATATCGTGAAGCCAAGGATCTCATAGAGGTTGGCGCATATAAATCTGGTATGAATAAGAAGATAGATGTGGCTATTTCAGAAATAAACAGCATAAACAGCTTTTTGAAGCAAGAAGTAGATGAAAGAGAAGATTTTAAAACCATAAAAGAAAAGTTATTACAAATATCCAAGAGATGTTCTGTTTAGAATCAGGAGGGGTAAGATGAAATTTCCAGCAGAAATTCTTATAGGAATTATATCTGTCTTTATAGTGTTGATTCTTCTTTTGTCAAAAAAGATAGTTAAGCCATTTCTAAAACCAAGAAATTGGCGGAAGTATAGTGAGAGTGTGACGGCGTATCTTTATCTTCTTCCTTCTTTTGTGGTGTTAGGAATTTTCGTTTTTTATCCTATAGTATACTCTTTTGTTCTTAGCTTTTTTAAATGGGATTTTAAGAATCAGCAAAATCCTATGTTTAACGGAATTGAAAATTATCAGAAGCTTTTTACATTAAGAAATGGTATAGAAGCAAGCTTTAACACGGCTTTTTTTAATACAGTCCTTGTCTTGATGACGTTTATATTTTTAATGCATGTGATTTTTGATTTAAAAAAGATTAAAGATAAAAAGTATACAAAGCTTATGTTTGTTATGACAGCAGTTGGTCTTGCTTTTGTTATTTTTGGCAGATTTGTTCCTATGGGTGTAATAATAGTAGTATCTATGGCAATGCTTTGTGTTTATACTGTTTTGGCAGCAATGAAGTTTATAGAAGGTTCTTCTGACAGACTTATGGGAAGGCTTATACTTTTCTTTGTGTTTTATTTTGCTTGTTTTAAAATAGGAATCCCTGAAATAATAAACTATCTTAGCCTTGCCAAGGAGCAGTCCGATTTTATAAAGTCAATCTGGAATACTTCCCATTATGTTATTCTCTCGACACCTATAACAATCTTTTTAGCTTTAATAATAGCTTTGTTGTTGAACAAAAGTGTAAAGGGTAAATCGTTTTTTCGAACGTTGTACTTTATACCTTTTGTTACGAGTGTGGTAGCAGTTTCGTTGGTTTTTCAATGGATTTTTAATGATAATGGACTTCTGAACTATTTTTTATCATTTTTCGGTGTTGAAAGGATACAGTGGCTAAAAAATGAAAATTGGACCATACCAACAGTTGCAATTATTTCGGTATGGAAACTTATTGGATACTATGCAGTAATATTTCTTTCAGGCCTTCAAAGCATTGACAAATCATATTATGAAGCGGCTGATGTTGATGGTGCAAGCGGATGGCACAAGCTTAAGTATATAACTTGGCCTTTACTATCACCTACAACTTTTTTTATTCTTATTGTATCTATGATAGGTGCATTCAAAGTTTTTTCGGAAATATTTGTTCTTTACTCCGGACTTCCGGGACCATACAATAACTCTGGACTTACAGTTGTTTATTATGTTTACGATAAGTTCTACAATGAACAAAGAATGGGAGAAGCAAGTGCTGCAGCATATGTTCTTTTTGGTATAATTCTTCTTTTTACATTTGTTCAGATGGCTGCCGGGAAAAACAAAGTTCATTATGATTCTTAGTAAACGGAGGTAAATAATGACATATAATAAATTTTGGAAAACTTTTGTTACAGTAGCAATATATCTTCTAACGGCTGCCGGGGCACTTATAATGATTCTTCCTTTTGCATGGATGATTATAACTTCTTTTAAATCAGAAGGAGAAGTTAATGACTGGCCTCCAAAATGGACATCGAAAAATTTTTATTCTTCTCGTCAGCTGAATGTTCAAACTTCAAGATCAAATGTTTCTGGAAAAGGGAACTTCAATCTGGCAGAGTTCCGTGCTGTTTCTTCAGAGGATCCTTTTGAAAGTAATAAGCTAGTCTATTATATAAACGATGATCCTGTCTACAGAGGAAAGTTCGAGCTTAAGTTTGATACAATAGATTACAGTTCTTCTGAAAGTCTTGGAATTATTTTACAGCAGATGGATGATTATATATCCAACACTCAGGTAAGAGATGACCTGGCTGCTTTTTTTGCTGTTGGAGAAAACACTCCTGGTTTTTTTGAAGAGCTATACTTCAATCTTTTTTCTCCAGATGACGGATACTATAAAAAAATTGTTATGGCAAGACTTATATCTTCTGATATTTCTAAGATGATAACGTATATCAACAGATTGAATGAGGGAAATATAGATAAACTTGTTGCTTTTAGAATATCTGACAGTATGTCTTCACAAGAGATAACCGAAGTTATGGCTAAAAAAGAAGTTTTTTCTTCTGATCTGGCTTTACTTAAAGAAAAACTCATTGAAATAAAAAATATTTTGGATAACAACTATAAAGGTTCTGAAATGCTTAGTATTGATGATGCATCAGCATTGAAAACTCTTTTGCTCGATTTTGCATCTTTGATAAATGCATATGATGATCCGATTCTTTCAAAGAACAACCAAATAATGTTGAACCAATTCTATAATCCAGTGGTTAAAAACGTCAATACACTGGAATTTCTAACCTATTTTACCAATTCTTTTAAAAAAGTACAGTCTGAAAAATTCTCGGGACAGAGTATAATTTTTAAAGTTGCGCAAAAAGATAAGATGTATGAAAATTTTGCAGCAGATATTAAACAAGCGGACTTTCCTGATTTTTTTAAAGATGAGGTAAGCAGGTTACTTACAAAGGATAATATTTTGGAGATAAAAGATATAGTTATCCTTCAGATGGAAAAAGAAATGACCGATAATATCAGAATCAAGCTATCGTCACAACCGTCAGATCTTTCTGCATGTATAAGTCTTGTGCTTGACATTGCAAAGCTTTCTCCTGATGAGAATGAGTTTGAGAATTACCTGGGGGAAAATGAACTTAAGCTGTATGAATCTTTTGATGATAATAAGAAAGAGGATTTATTTGAACTTGCCGGAAAAAGACGTGAGTATGACAGTATCTTTAGTAGATTTGGAAAATTTTATGCTGATTCGGTATCTACAGTTGATATACTTCAAGCACCATCATTTGTCAAGACAATACGATATAAGAATAATTCTATAATAGAAATAATAACTGACAATGTTTTATCTACTTGGTTTTTGGAAGAAAAACCGTTGGTAAAAGTCACTTTTACTTTTGGAGAGGTTTTTAAAAATATTTTTCAAAGCTATGTTATAGCTTGGAATGCAGCACCATTTTCCAGATATTACTTAAACACCATTTTTATGGCATTACTTACTACTTTTTTTGAAATTATACTTGCGGCAATGGCAGCCTTTGCCTTTGCTAAGCTTGAGTTTTATGGGAAAAACATTATATTTTCACTTTTTCTGTCTACTATGATGATTCCTGGAGAAGTAATGCTTGTGCCTAACTACATTACTATAAGCAAATTTCAATGGGTTGATTCGTATTACGCTCTTATAGTTCCATGGGTAGTAAGTGTTTTTGCAATATTTCTACTCCGACAGCAGTTCCTTTCACTGCCCAATGATTTGTGGGATGCTGCAAAGATAGATGGTTCTTCAAGTTGGAGGTTTTTATGGACCGTAATGGTGCCATTAAGTAAGCCTTCAATTCTTACTGGTGGTCTATTGAAGTTTGTTGGAAGCTGGAATGCTTTTCTTTGGGTACTTATAGTAACAAAGAGTCCTGAAATGCGTACTTTAGCTGTTGGTCTTCAGACATTTACAACCGATGCAGGAACAAAGTATAACCTTCTTATGGCAGCATCGACTTTCTCAATACTCCCAGTAGTCATAATTTTTATATTCTTGCAAAGATACTTTGTTGAGGGTATAGCAAGAAGCGGACTGAAAGGATAACCAATGCCGTATATCTATATAAGCAATACTCCTAAAAAAGTCAAAAGAAATAGTTCCAGAAAGTTAAGGCGTATAATTGTTCTCTTTTTCTTTATAGGATTAACTGTTTTTTTTGTGTATGAAATATATAGACAGTTTTCTTTATATAATGATTTAAAAGAAAAATACGATAATCTTTCGCAAAAATACGAAAGCCTTATAAATATTTACAATGAAAAACAAAAGATACTTCAGGATCTTGAAGACAAACTCAAGGGAAAAGGAGTTCATTTTGATGGACATACAATCAAAGAATTTGATATTTACAACATCGAACAAACCGAACAGTCAACAGATACAACTGGCACGCAGCTACGCTGAAAAGTACAATGGTTTTTATACAGACAGAAAACTAATAGATTTTGCATCCCTTGATGAGAGCTTTTGTTTTGTAATAGAAAAAGATGGTTCTTTGAAAATAAGATGGAAAGATGGTCAGTTTTTTTATCATCCATCGGTTGCTAAGATAAAGTATTCAAGTTATCTGTTCAATAAAACAGATCCGCTTTTGAAAATATTAAGCATATCAAGCAGCGATACAGTTGTTGATCTTACCATGGGATTGGCAAGTGAAGCGCTTTTTATAGCAGCTTTCTGTAAATGCGTTACAGGAATCGAAGGTTCATTACCTATATATATAATTGTCAGCGAAGGCTTAATTAACTATGGTTACGAATATGAATGGATGAAGCAAGCGTCAAAAAAAGTAGTCTGCGTTTACTCAGATCTGCGTGAATATATAAGGAATCAACCCAATGATTCTTTTGATACTGTATACTGTGATCCTATGTTTGAACATCCCAAGTACTCTTCGTCACCAATCAATCCGTTAAGAAAATTTGCAATTTATGATCCTGTGACTTCTGAGGATGTCAATCATATGCTTAGGATAGCACGTAAGAGAGTAGTTATTAAAGCGAGAAGTAATGACAGTCTATGGGAAAGATTCAAATTTTCTTACACTACAGACAGACGAAAAAATGACATCTCTTTCGGGGTAATAGAAAAACAATGAGAGTACCAATAATAACAGGTCCTACTGCCTGTGGAAAAACTGATCTTTCTATAGCTCTAGCTGAACACTTGGGTGGAGAAATAATCTGTCTTGATTCCAGACAGATATATAAGTATCTGGATATAGGAACAGCTAAACCATCAACACAAGATATGGAAAAAGTAAAGCATCATCTTTTTGGATTTGTTGACCCATCCATCAGCTATAGTGCTTATGATTATAGGAATGATGCTTTAAAATGTATAAAAAAAATCTTAAATTCAGGACATATGCCGATTCTTGTAGGCGGTACAGGGTTATATATAGACTGTCTCATAAAAGGTGTGATTGAGGTTGGCTCGGACTATGGACTAAGGAAGCATCTTATGAAAATGGAGAATGAATCTCCTGGCAGCTTAAAGAAAATACTTTTTTCCATTGATTCACAAAGTGGGGAACGGATTGCTGAAAACGATATAAAAAGAACTATCAGAGCAATAGAGATATATATACTTACAGGTAAAAAGATGTCAAGTTTAGTTAACAAAAATAATGTTAAAAGTGAGTTTGATTTTGATATAATTGTTTTAGACAGAGACAGAAAAGAGCTTTATGAAAGAATAGACAAAAGAATAGACGATATGTTGAGTCAAGGTATGGTCATGGAAACATCAGAACTTATAAGCAGATACCCTGAATCATGTAATGCACTTAATACCTTAGGATACAAGCAGATTATAGAGTATCTTAAAGGCAGAATGGGGTATGAGGAAGCTGTAAACAGAATAAAATTTGAAACTCATCATTATGCCAGGCGTCAGATAATTTACTTCAGGCACTTTCAAAATGCCAAATGGATTAATCTTTCTTCAAAAAAGAATGAAGAAATTAAAAATGAACTTTTTGATTACATTAGAAGGGGGAATTAATTATGCCGGAAAAGTTTAATCTTCAGGATAGGTTTTTAAACATTATACGTACAAATAAGCTTGAAGTAAAGATTTATTTTGACGGAGGTTTTCAGACCAGTGGACAGGTAAAATCTTTCGATAACTATACTGTCCTCATTGAAAAGAATGGTCAGCAGTCGTTAGTATACAAGCATGCAATAAAAATGATGGTACCTTCCAAGTACATAAAGCTTTTCCAGCAGCCAGCTGAAACGTCTCAGGAAAATACGGAAGAAAATTAAGGAGTGATTCAGAATCATAGGAGTTATAATAAGCATCTACAGAGATGCTAATACCGTAATAGAAATTGCGGAGTTAGCAGAACTATGCAAAAGTATTGGTATACAGATACATGACCATATAACACAGAAGCTAATAAAGACAGATCCAAAACACTACTTAGGTTCCGGAAAGATACAAGAAGTGAAAAATCTTGTGACATTTACAAAGAGTGAAATGGTGATTGTAAATGACAGACTCAGCAGTACACAGAAAAAAAATCTGGAAAAGCTTTTATGTGTGCAGGTAATGGATAGGAACGAAGTAATTCTTCAGATATTCAGGAAAAATGCATGTTCATCAGAAAGTAAATGTCAGGTCGAACTTGCGAGTCTGCAGTACGAACTCCCTAAACTTATAGGAAAAAATGATAATCTTTCCAGAACCGGTGGAGGGATTGGTACTGTTGGTCCAGGAGAAACCGAACTTGAGTACAATAGAAGAACTATTCAAAAACGTATAAGTGCTCTTAAGTCTAAACTTAAAGAAATTGAAGCTGAACATCAAAGAAACAGAAAAAACAGACTTGAATCATCTTTGCCTATAATATCTATAGTAGGCTATACTTCTGCTGGAAAATCCACATTACTGAAAAATATTTCAGGCGATGAGAACATACTTGTCTCGCCTGATTTGTTTTCTACTCTTACTCCTTCAGTAAGGAGAATAAAGTTTGCTTGTGGGCTTGCGGCAGTAGTGTCAGATACCGTAGGATTTGTAAACAGGTTGCCACTTGAACTGATAGAGTCTTTTAAATCGACACTTCAAGAAATAAAGGATTCGGATATAATAATAAAAGTAATAGACTTGTCCTCACCATGCACAGCTATGCACATAAGAACTATAGATAGTATACTTGGAGAGCTTAATGCACAGGGGATACCTCAGATAATTATTTTTAATAAAGTTGATGTTTCGGAGCAATTTAAAATAGACGATTACAAGTTACTTTATCCCAAGGCTTTGTTTACGAGTGCAGCGGATCCATTTAACAAAAGTGAAATACTTCAGTTTATCCAGGACAGTTTAATTGAAAAGGGCATAATAAAAAACAATGCTGTTGAAGTTCTTTCCAGTGAAGAGTGGAAATTTTTGAAGTTTATAGGTAATATTGGTATATGTGAAAAGAAAAGTATAGAGGAAAAAGTTTACTTTAGAATGCTTAGTAAAGAATCTCAGTATAAGAAAATAATCAATTCTTTGGAGGTGTAGAAGTCTTGAAAAAAACATATATACTAATTTTCTTATTTTTATTTGGAATCACACTAATAGGGGCGGTTTTTACACCTCCCGTAAGAAATTCTTATATTACGGCTTCTTTTGGTGAGTTCAGAGATACTGGCGACAAACCTCATTTTCATCTAGGTGTTGATTTTTCAACATTTAACAGAGAGGGAATAAATGTTTATTCTGCAGCATCGGGATATGTTTATAAGATATGGATGAACGACCCTATATATGGTAATGCGGTTTTCATAAAACACGAAGATCTTAATCTAATAACTGCATATGCTCACCTTCAGGATTTTGGAGATCGTATAAAATATTACTCCGAACTAATTAAGAAAGAGTTTAAAGGCGAAGGTAAAATTGAAGTAGTGTTTCCAAAAGATCAGATACAAGTTCAGAGAAGCGAACTAATAGCTCTTTCTGGAAGTTCAGGTGCAGCAGAAGCGCCCCATCTTCATTTTGAAGTCAGAGAAGCTAATGAAAATGGCGATATTATACGAGATCCTCTTGAGTATCTTGATTATGCCGAAACACGTACAAAAGCACTGGAACTTTTAGGGGTCATTTCAGATAATGCTGAGTATAAAACTGATTCAACTAATAATATTACAATTAAATTTTCTGGTCAGTATCCTAAGATAGAACTCAAAGTAAGAGAAGTACTAGGTAAGAATACTCCTGTTATGCCAAAACGTATATCTTTGAAGATAGGTGATATGCTTATTTATCAGATTGATTTTTCAAAAATACTTGAGAGTGAATCTTACAATCCATCTGTTGTATTTGGAAATTCATCAACGATGACACTTTATACATTAAAGATGTTTTCAACGGAAAGTGTTACTCCGATTCAGGTAAATAACTGGAATCAGTTTTCAATGAACAGTCAAAATACTTTTACCGGAGAAGTAACTTTAGAGGATACTTGGGGAAATAGACAGAATTACAAGATCAATTTTGTTAGAAATTAAACTGTTACTGTTTTTTAACCTTAAATGATGTAAAATATTTGAGTAGTGATTATTTATATTTAGGAGGTCTACTATGAAGGGATATTTGTTTACAAGCGAAAGTGTTACAGAAGGACATCCTGATAAGATGGCCGATCAGATTTCAGATGCTATTCTTGATGCTATTCTTGAAAAAGAAAATCCTCACAATAGAATAAATGCAAGGGTGGCTGTAGAGACTCTTGTGGCTACCGGTATGGCCGTTGTGGCCGGTCAGGTAAGAACGGATGTTTATGTTGATATACCTGAGATAATAAGAAAAACAGTTATTGATATAGGGTATACCAGGGCAAAGTATGGTTTTGACGGTGAAACCTGTGCTGTTCTTACATCTATTGATAAGCAATCTGATGATATAGCTATGGGAGTTGACAAATCTCTTGAAGCAAAAGAGGGGAAATCTCATGAGGATCCTTATCTAAAAATAGGAGCAGGTGATCAGGGAATAATGTTTGGATATGCCTGTAACCAAACTCAAGAATTAATGCCATTGCCAATAATGCTCGCACATAAGCTGGCTTACAGAATGGGGCAGGCGAGAAAAAATAAAGAAACAGAGATATTCCGTCCTGACGGAAAAACGCAGGTTACGGTTTTATATGATGAGAATAATAAACCTGTTTCTATAGACACTGTGCTTATATCTACTCAACACGATCCTCAGGCCTCAAAAATCGATATTGAAAACGCTGTAAGAGAATTTGTAATAAATCCAGTTATTCCAAAAGAATTATTGACAAAAGATACTAAAATTCTTATTAATCCTACCGGAAGATTTGCTATGGGTGGGCCTCAGGCTGATACAGGTCTGACAGGCAGGAAGATTATAGTAGATACTTACGGAGGGTGGATACCTCACGGAGGCGGAGCATTTTCCGGTAAAGATCCTACAAAAGTTGACAGATCTGCACATTATTATGCGAGATATGTTGCAAAAAATATTGTGGCTGCAGGTCTTGCCGATGAAGTACTGATACAGCTTGGTTATGCAATTGGCGTTGCAGAACCCTTATCTATACTCATTGACACTAAGGGAACGGCTAAAGTTGAAACAGAAAAGCTTGAAAAAGTTGTTAAAGAGATCTTTGATTTCAGACCTGGAGCAATAATAAGAAATCTTGATCTTTTGCGCCCAATCTATAAAAAAACAGCCGCTTATGGTCACTTTGGAAGAAACGATTCAGACTTTACTTGGGAAAGAACCGATAAAGTTGAGGAATTAAAGAAAGCATTCTAAAAGGAGGTAGCAAAGTGCCAAACATTGATTCAGCGAAAAAGAGAGTAAGACAGGATGAAGTTAGAAAAGAAAGAAACAAAGCTTATAAGTCAAGGTTTAAGAACTCAATAAAAAAAGTTCTTTCAGCAATGGAGAAAAAAGCTGGAAAAGAAGAGTTAATGATACTTCTTTCCGAAGCATTTAAGAGTATTGATAAAGCTGCTTCAAAAGGTGTTATTCATAAGAATCAGGCAGCTAGAAGGAAATCAAGACTTCATATCAAAGTTAAAAAATTCTTAGGTGAAGTAGCTCCACAATAAAAATGAATACTCCCGGCATATGCCGGGTGTTTTTTTAAGGGTGAATATCATGAATACAGCAGCTTTAAAATATTTTATCCAACCCAAGACTTTCGCTAAGTTTCCTATCAGTTGGAATGAAGTTTTTGGAAACAAAAATAAACTGATTGTCGAAATAGGTTTTGGGAACGGTGAATTTATGGCTTACAGCGCCATGAAAGATACTCAATTTAATTATATAGGCTTTGACACTTCAATAACCTCATGTTATAAAGCTCAGGTAAAGCTTTTTAATTTAGGAATAGAAAATGCTAGAATAGTACTCGATGATGCCAGATTTTGCATTAGAGAACTTTTTTCTCAGGAAAGTATTCATAAATTAATAGTGAATTTTCCTTGCCCTTGGCCTAAAGCTAAACAAGAGGATAGAAGAATATTTATTTACTCATTTATTGATACAATAGCAAATGTTCTTAAAATAAATGGAACAGTTGAATTGGTAACAGATGTTCAATGGTATGCTGAACAAGTATACGAAAAATTCTTATCAGATGAATGCTTTTATGTTGATGAAATAAAAACTGATTTTCAAAGGGAAATAAAAACGAGATATGAAGAAAAATGGGAAAAAATGGGAAGGAATAAGTACATGGTTTTGGTGCATAAAAAAGCTTCAAGGTCAGTTCAAAGATTATTAGAGGGAAGTGAGGACATGCCACACAAGCTTGTTGAAAAAATTGATCATTCAAAAGCAAAGGATCTGTTGGAAAGAAAATTTTCTTGTGGAGAACAAACATTTATAGTTAAAGAATTTTTTTATAATCATGAGGAAAACAGATATATTTTCAGAGTGTTTTCAGCGGATGGTGATTACTGTCAGCAATACTATGTAAAAGCAGTAAAAAGAGAAGATAAATATCTAGTAAAGCTTGATTCAACGACGATACCTTTCAGAACACCTGCGGTTAAGTGGTCAGTATTAACTATTGCTGATGAAATCAGCAAGTAAAGAAGGAGGCTAGAAAAATTGAAGATAACGGTTCTTGGCGCTGGAAGCTGGGGAAGCGCAATTTCTAAGGTTCTTTCCTTGAATGGGCATGATGTAAGTATTTGGACAAGGGAAGAAAAAATATATAATTCTTTTCTTAACGGTGAAAATCCTTATTATCTTCCTGGAATTACTCTTTCAAGGACGATTAAACCATTTTTGGAAATTGATAAGAGCATAGAAGGATCAGAAGTAATAGTAAACGCTATTCCGGCACAGTTTACTAGAAGCGTTATGAGACAAGTTAAAGATATAGGAAAAAAACTGTTTATAAATCTTGCCAAGGGAATAGAAATAGAGAGTGGAATGCTTATAAATCAGATTTTTTTTCAGGAGGCAAAATCAGAATTTTATTGTACACTAAGCGGTCCGAGTCATGCAGAAGAAGTTGCGAGAGATATTCCGACCACAGTTGTAGCATGCAGTAAAAATGCAACTACAGCAGAATTTGTACAAAAATTATTTAGTAATGCATCCTTTCGTGTATATACAAACAGTGATGTATCAGGAGTAGAAATATGTGGTGCATTGAAAAATATCTATGCAATTGCCTGTGGCATAATTGATGGTTTTGGAACATGGGATAATTCC
This sequence comes from Thermotogae bacterium, assembly GCA_022704305.1. Classification (GTDB taxonomy): domain Bacteria; phylum Thermotogota; class Thermotogae; order Petrotogales; family Petrotogaceae; genus UBA5851. Next base: position 17,176 of record JAKJGQ010000001.1, read on the forward strand.
AAAGCTGCTTTGATAACCAGATCTATGGTAGAACTGGCCAGATATGGCGAAAATAATGGGGCAAAAAAAGAGACTTTTTTTGGTTTGGCAGGTATTGGGGATATGATCGTAACTTGTACTTCTCTTCATAGCAGAAATAGACACGTGGGAGAAATGATAGGCAAAGGAAAGTCTCTCGACGAAATAATAGAGAGTATGAACCAAGTTGCCGAAGGAGTTTATACTTCAAAAGCTTTGCATAGGATATTAAAGGAAAAATATACAGAAATGCCAATAGCTGAGAAAATATACAGTATACTATACGAGAGTTACGATCCTAAAAAAGCTATAAGTGATTTAATGAACAGGGAACTAAAAGCAGAGTAGAATATACAGTAACAGTAAAAGTTAAGGAAAAAACAGAACAATTTTTCTATATTGTTGTTGTAAGAGAATGTTTACATAATAAAACCTAAATAATAGAAAAAAGAATAAAACTCTTTTTATAAAAGAGTTTTATTCTTTTCTTTTAGAAAGCGCTGCTATAGGACGAAAAAAGGATAGTCTTAAAATATTATGCTTCTAATATGAAATAAAAAGTATTTGATATAAAAAGTATCCTCTCTGTGTCTTTATTTTTTTAATTAATAGTTACCATGTAAATTCATAATTTTACGTATTTTTCCTCTACAGTAAAAGGAAAGCGAGCTTAATCAGCTGAAAAGTCTATTAAAAAAGAATTTAAGCAAGTTCATAAAAACTTTTCTTGATTAACCAAAATGGATATGATACTCTTTATAGTGCTATTATTTGATAGGGGTTGATTTTAGTGACAACAAATGAGTTACTTGAACAGATCAAGTTGAGAATATCAAAAGAGACATGGAACAACTGGTTATCTACGGCCAAAGTCCTTGAAATAGAAGGTGACTCAGTAAAGGTAGGTTTGGGGAATATATTTATTAAAGAAACTGTTGAAAAGCGTTTTGGTTCTGTTATAGCCGATGCTGTTACAGATGCTTTAGGTAAAAAAGTATCAATAGTTTTTTCTGAGATTCCTATTCAGGAATCAACAAGTACATATTCCGGTCCTATAATAAAAAACAGACCTTTAAAACTTTCAGAGGTGAATACTGAGTTTACTTTTGAATCATTTATAGTAGGAATCAACAATAAGATAGCTTATCAGTCATCACTTGAAGTTTCTCGTAATCCAGGAAAGTACAATCCTCTTTTTATATATGGGGATGTGGGTATCGGTAAAACGCATCTTCTTCATGCTATTGCAAATTACGTTATGGAACATTCTCCTGATCTAAGGATTATGTATATGACGGCGGAAGATTTTATGAACGAGATGATGAAGGCAATTAGAAATCAATCTATGGATGATTTTAGGGAAAGGTTAAGAAAAACCATAGACATTCTGCTTTTGGACGATATCCAGTTTCTTATAGGTAAAAATACCGCACAAACCGAACTTTTTCATACATTTAATTCTCTTTTTAACGCCGGAAAACAGGTGGTCATATGCTCTGACAGAACTCCGGAAGAGCTATCGACTTTTAATTCAAGGCTGATAAGCAGGTTTGAAATGGGTTTTCTTGCATGTATAGAGCATCCTGATACAGATACCAGATTTCTTATTGCAAAGAAAATGGCTAATCTTATTCCAGTAGAACTATCAGATGAAGTTGCAATGTATATTGCGCAGAATGTAGATTCTAATCTCAGAAAGCTTAGAGGAACAATAATGAATCTTATGCTTCACAGTAAAATGTCAGGAAAAAATCTTGATCTGAATGAAACCAAAAAAATTCTGAAGTTGTATAAGCTAGGTAACGATAGTAAAAAGATAGATGGTATAGAAATAGATAAAAACATCAAGGTTAATAATATCATCAGTGCTGTTCTGTCAGAGTTCAAACTTGAAAAACAAGAGCTTTATTCTAATTCTAGAAAGAAGTCTGTCGCACAGGCAAGACAGCTACTGGCATATATGTTAAAAGTGTATACCAAATTGAATGTAAATGAGATTTCAAAGGAGCTGAAAAGGAATCATTCAACCATAAGCCAATCTATTAAAAAAGTTGAGCAATCACTGCTTGTTGGCAATAATATATTGAAAAGTCAGCTCGATGAGATAAAAACAAAAATTGAAGAAGAGGATTTGGATTTCAATGTAGTTTAAGGTGCCGTCTATTCGGTGCCTTTTTTTATAGTTGTTCAAATAGCTGGAATAAATCAAAATAGATGCTTCAAATCACCATTTTTTAACTAATAATATAAGGCATAGACATTGAAATTTTTTTCATTATGTACTAAACTTTATATATAGAGAGAAAAAAACGATATAAAGGAGAGATACTATGAGAGCTGTGATAAAAAAGGAAAGAGCTCCTGGGCTTACATTTCAAATGATGGAAGAACCTCAGATTGTTAATCCGCAGGATGTCAAAATCAAGATTCTTAAAGCTTCTATATGCGGAACCGATTTACATATATATAAGTGGGATCAATGGTCTCAGGAAAGAATAAAGCCTCCGCAGATTGGAGGACACGAGTTCGTAGGAAAGGTAATGGAAATAGGTCCTGCAGTAAAAGGAGTTAAGCCTGGCGATTATGTTGCATGTGAAACACATATTCCTTGCGGAGTATGCTATCTGTGTAAGACCGGTAATATGCATGTGTGTAGTGACATGAAGATACTAGGTGTACACAGGGATGGAGTTTTTGCTGATTACGTTGTAGTTCCTGAAGTGGTACTTTGGAAAGTAGATAAATCTATTCCATTGGAATATGCTTCGGTTATGGAACCTTTAGGGAATGCAATTCATACGCTTTCGTACGTTGATCTCAGAGCTAAGAACGTTCTTATAACCGGTGCCGGACCCATAGGCGCAATGGCAATAGCAGTTGCAAAGATAAGCGGAGCGGCATCCATAATGGTAAGCGAGGTATCGGAATATAGGAGAAATATGGCTCAGTCTTTGGGAGCAGATCTTCTGATAAATCCTGCTCAGGAAAGTCTCCAGGATAAAGTAAATTCATTTACTAACGGGCATGGAGCAGATGTTCTAATTGAAATGTCTGGAAATGTTGAAGCTTTGAATTCTGGAATGAATGCTGTTCGTAACTGTGGTCAAATAAGCATATTGGGAGTATTTAAAGATGCACGGATACCCTTTGAAATGAACACGGCTGTATTCAAAAATCTTAGTATTTTTACTGTCACAGGAAGAAAAATGTTTGAAACATGGCATCAGGCTGAACAATGGTTGAAATATAGAAAAATTGATATAAGTAAAGTTGTTACCCATTCCTTTGATCTTGAGGATTTTGAAAAAGGGTTTGAACTGATGGCCAGTGGGAAATCAGGAAAGATAGTGCTCAATATCAATAAAGACTGATGAAGGGGGATAAAATGGATTTAATAAAAGAACTTTGTGACGAGATGAATCAATTGAAGGAGAATGGCCTTGCACTTAACATAAGAACATTACAGACAGCTCAGGGACCGTGGCTGGAAATAGAAAACAAAAAAGTACTTAATATGTGTTCAAATAATTATTTAGACTTTGCTAACAGATCCGAGTTGAAAGAGGCAGCTAAAAAAGCAGTTGATGAATGGGGAGTAGGACCCGGAGCAGTCAGATCCATAGCAGGAACGCTCACAATCCATGAAAAACTTGAAAAAGAGCTTGCAGATTTTAAGAATGTTGAAGCTACATTGGTTTTACAATCTGGATTCAATGCCAATCAAGCGGTTATCGCTCCTATAACCGGAGAAAATGATGCAATTCTATCTGATGAGCTTAACCATGCAAGTATTATTGATGGAGTAAGACTTTCAAAAGCAAAGAGATATGTATGGGCGCACAAAGACCATAAAGATCTTGAAGCACAGCTGCAGAAAGCAAAATCGGATGGTGCCCGTAGGATGCTTGTAATAACTGACGGTGTTTTCAGTATGGACGGGGATATTGCCCCCTTGCCTCAGATCAGTGAGGTATGCAAGAAGTACGAGGCCATGCTCATGGTGGATGATGCACACGGAGAAGGGGTTCTTGGAAAAAGTGGAAGAGGAATAGTTGACCATTTTCATCTTCATGGTCAGGTTGATATTGAAGTAGGAACTTTGTCCAAAGCTTTTGGTATCGTAGGAGGATTTGTTGCAGGTAAAAAAGGATTAATAGAGTATCTTAAGAATAAAGCTAGACCTTTTTTATTTTCCAGTTCTCTTTCACCTGCTGAAACCGGTGCAGCTTTAGCTGCATTAGAAATACTTAAAAAATCTGATGAACCTGTGAGAAGGCTGTGGGAAAATGCTGATTACTTCAAGGCAGAAATGAAGAAAATGGGATTTGATATTGGAAATAGTGTTACTCCTATTACTCCTGTGATGCTCTATGAAGCTTCAACAGCGAAGGAGTTCAGCAAAAAGCTTTTTGAAGAGGGAGTATTCGCATCTTCAATAGGGTATCCAACAGTTCCTAAGGGAAAGGCAAGGATAAGAGTAATGATAAGTGCAGGTCATTCTAAAGAAGATCTTAAATTTGCTCTTTCAAAGTTTGAAAAAATAGGAAGGGAAATGAAAGTAATAAAATAAATGCTTAAAGATTACGCGTAAGCGTAATCTTTTTTTTTTGGATGATAAACTAAGTTGTTAATTAGTAACATATTAAGTTACATTCTAATGTTATAATCTCCTACGAAAAAGGAGGAAGAAGTTTATGGAATATAATAAAGATATGATTTTTGATATAGTAGTTGTGGGAGCCGGTCATGCAGGCATAGAAGCAGGAGTAATTTGTGCAAAAATGGGTATGAAGACTCTTATTTTAAACATAAATCTTGATATGGTCGGATGGGCCTCATGTAATCCGGCAATAGGCGGACCTGCCAAAGGAGTTGTTGCCCGCGAGGTTGATGTTTTGGGCGGAGTTATGGCAAAAGTTACCGATAGTACTATGATTAATGTAAGAATGCTTAATACCAGCAAAGGAATAGCTGTAAGAGCACTTAGAGCACAGATAGACAAGTATGAATACTCAAGGGAAATGAAGAGAATTCTCGAAAGTACAGACAATCTTTATCTCCGCTATGGTGTTGTCAGAGAAATTCTCACTGAATCGGGAAAAGTAAAAGGATTAGTAACGGAATTCGGTATGAAGTATGACTGCCGTGCAGTGATATTAACTACCGGTACTTTTTTGGGAGGAAAACTTTTTATTGGCAGAGAGGTTCAGTATGGTGGAAGACTTGGAGAACTACCGGCAAATGGTCTTACAAAGAATCTTATGGATCACGGGATAAAAATGGAGAGATTTAAAACCGGAACACCCGCAAGAATAAGAAAGGACTCTATAGATTTTTCAAAGATGGAAATCCAACAGACTTCCTCAGAGCCTCTTGCATTTTCGTTTTTTTCAAAGAAAAAAATTTTATCTCCTGAGTATCCTTGTTGGCTGACACGCACAAATAATAACACGCATGACGTAATAAGAAAATATATTTCATTTTCTCCCTTATATGGTGATGTAAAGCTTGTACAGGGAAAAGGTCCAAGATACTGTCCTTCTATTGAAGATAAAGTCATGAAGTTTGATAAACAATCACATCAAATATTTGTTGAGCCGGAATCAAGGTATTCTAAAGAGTATTATCTTAACGGATTAAGCACGAGTCTGCCAATTGAGGCACAAATAGGTATTATACGGTCAATAAATGGTCTTGAGAATGCAGTTATTGAAAGACCGGCTTATGCGGTAGAGTATGATTATGCTTGTCCAGATCAGTTGTTTCCTACACTTGAAAGTAAAAAAATAGAAAATCTCTATTTTGCAGGACAAATAAACGGAACGAGTGGATACGAAGAAGCTGCAGGTCAAGGAGTGGTTGCAGGAATTAATGCAGCTGCCAAGCTCAAAGGGATGAAGCCTTTGGTACTCAGAAGAGACGAGGCTTATATTGGAGTTTTGATTGATGACATAATTAACAAAAGTGTAGATGAACCATACAGGTTACTTACATCAAGAGCAGAATTCCGGCTGCTTTTGCGTCATGACAATGCACATCTGAGACTCGCAAAGTATGGATACGAGTATGGTCTAATATCTCAGGATTTTTATAGAGCTGTTCAAAAAATAGAAAAAGAGGTTAATGAAAATATTGAAAGAATATCAAGGATAAATGTTTATCCATCAACTGTAAATGATATTTTGAGATCGTACTCTACTGAGCCGATTGAACATACTATGAAACTGGGAGATATACTTAAGCGTCCGCAAATTCCATATGAGGCTTTGAAACAGTTTGACAGTGTACCTATTCAAAATGATGAAATTGCTGAGCAGACTGATATATACTTTAAATATGGTGGTTATCTGAAAAAAATGGAAGAAGAAGTAAAGAAGATGAAAAAAATGGAAGAGATAATTATTTCTGACAGTTTTGATTATGATCAGGTTCATAACCTTGCATTCGAGGCAAGAGAAAAATTAAAAAAAATAAAGCCAACATCAATTGCCCAGGCAATGAGAATTCCTGGAATCAATCCATCTGATATATTAAATCTTTCTGTGTACGTCAATAAAAAATAATGTAAATTTTATATGATCCCTTTTATTGAGTAAGATATAAAATAAAAGGGATTACTTTTTTACAGCATTGGTTTTACTTTTTATACTTAAAAATATTGAAAAAGCTATAAACACAATAATAACTATACTTATCGGCTTGAGGAAAGTACCTGTTATCAGTTCTCTTACTGAACCGCTTAAAGATAAAGCTCTACGGAAGTTAGAGTCCATCATCTCTCCTAGAACAATTCCTAAGACCATAGCCGCAGTAGAAAAGCCAGTTCTTCGCATAAAAAATCCAATAACTCCAAAAACTGTCATTATAGATACCTCATAAAGACTCGAATTTACAGAATATGCTCCGATTATACATAGAATAGCTATTAAAGGAAGCATTATTTTTTTAGGTACCAGAACTACTTTTGATAATACCGGTATAAAAAGAAATCCCAAAACAATAATGAAAAAGGATCCTATCAATGTTGATAAGACAATGAGTTCAAATGCCTGAGGATTTTCTTTTATAAAAAGCGGTCCAGGTCTTAAGCCATGAACATAAAAAGCAGAAAGCATTACAGCTGTTACTGCATCACCTGGTATTCCAAGAGTAAGCATAGGTACAAGGGCTCCTCCTATACAGGCATTATTGGCGCTTTCACTGGCAGCTATACCCTCAGGAGCACCTTGTCCAAAAGGTATTTTTGGTTTTCTTGCATACTTCTTTGCACTGTCATAAGCCAAAAGAGAAGCAACTGGAGCACCAGCTCCGGGAAGAATACCTATTATAGTTCCTATAGCGCTAGATATCAAAGATATTTTCCAGTATTTTAATATCTCCTTAAAAGAAACTTTTTCATTGTTATTTAATATGGAGATTTGAGAACTGGCTTGAGATGAGATCTGCTCTAGTACTTCGGAAAAACCAAACAAGCCAATCAGAACAGGAACAATAGGAATTCCCATCTGAAGATTCAGCGAGCCGAATGTAAATCTTGGAACTCCCATAATAGAGTCAATTCCAACCATGCTGATCATAACTCCAATAAAAGCACTTATATGACCTTTTAGAATACTTTTTGAAGTGAGTGAACCTACTGTCGTAAGGCCAAAAAAAGCAAGAAGAAAGTAATCTATCGGCGAAAATGAGAGTGCAATTTTTGATAGTGGCTTAGCAATAAGCGAAAGAACAATTAAACCAAATACTGTTCCGATAAAAGAATATACAGTTGCAATCCAAAGAGCCTTTTTAGAGTTACCATTGCAGCTCATAGGAAATCCATCAAATGATGTTGCCACAGATGCTGGTGTACCCGGTATATTGACAAGTATGGAAGTTATTGCACCTGAATATACGCCCACAACGTATACTCCTATAATCAGAGCAATGGCATCATAAAAAGGCCATGAATAAGTAACAGATAAGAGCAATGCGGTTGCCATTGTTACTGACAAACCCGGAAGTGCTCCTATAATAAGTCCTATTAAAGATCCTGAAAATAAAATAAGCAGAAAGCGCAAATTAAAAACTGATAAAAAATAATCCACAAAATCACCTTATGGAAGAGCTACATTAAGTACCTTCCCGAATATGAAAAATATAACTGCTGAAGATAAAAATGAGATGATAAGGTTTAAAAGTAAATTTTTTTGTCCTGAAAGTATTGAAAGTATAAAAACATATAAAATTGTTGCATAAAAAAAATGTATATATGGAACTAAAAAAATAAAAGCAAAGGTAAGTATAATAGTAAATAATAACTTCCACAATCCTTTTAAAAAGTTATTATTTACTGGATCTCCTTTCTTTTTAAGCAAAGAGAAAAACCAAAATAAAGACAAAATCAGAAGAAGAGTTGATACAATCATCGGAAAAAGTCCCGGAGAAAGACCTGCCGGACCATACTTTAGAAGTTCAGCTGAAAAAAATATAAGAAATGATGAAATGATCAAAAAAAACATAGAAAGCATCAGTTCAAAATTCATTTTTCAAAACGCTTAATACCGTATTGATCAGGACTATTTGGAGCAGCCCCGGCATCGTATAAAAGCCAAGCAACAATAGAAGTCCATCTTTGCCAGTATTCGGTTACATCTTGGTTTTTTAAATGATCCATTCTATTATAGTAGCTTAGATCAGTGAATTCAATCCATTTTGCATCATTAAAAGCTGAAACAAGGGCTTTTTGGATAGTTGCTTTAACTTCAGCAGGAGTTCCTTTTTTAATAAGAATACAGTTTGGAAATGTAAGTGGCAGATAAGGTAAAAGTTCCGGTACGATCTGAGTAATAGGTGGGACTTCTGGCATTGCAGCAACTTTTTCTTTACTAAAAATAGCCAAAGCTTTTAAATCACCTGATTTAATATATTCAAGAACATTTGCAACATTTCCTACAGTAAATTCAACCTGTCCGGAAATAGCTGCAAGCATTGCCGGACTTCCTCCTCCAAAAGGAGTCATTGAAACATCAAGACCAGATTTTTTAAGAAGAAGACCCTGTATATGTCCGCTTGCACCGGGGCCTGAGTAAGACATACGAACTTTCCCCGGCTTATTTTTTATATCTTTAACCAGATCATCTATGGTCATGTATTTTGAAGTTTTGGGAACAACGATAACCTTTTCATCTTCAATAACCATAGATATAGGGTCAAAATCATCAAAACCAAGTTTACTATATCCTAAGACTCTGAACATACCGAGAGTCTCTGCTGAAAATAAAATATTATAGCCATCAGAAGGTTTGGCATAAAGCTGCTCTGTTCCTATAGCTCCTGATGCACCTGGGATATTCATCACAACGACTGGTACACCTATATACTTTTCAAATATAGGAGCCAAAGCTCTTGCAACTCTGTCGGTTATTCCACCAACAGGCCATGGAACAATAAGATTAATGGATTTTTGAGGATATCCCGCAAATAGATATAACGCGAATACAAAGATAAGCATCAAAAATACGTTTTTTTTAGTCATGTTTTTGTTCAACCCTCCAAATATCAATTTTATACAAAGAAAAACAAGGGGATAACCCCCTTGTCATAATAAAAAATTTAACATTATTTGTGCATTAGCACATCAGAAAACTTGATGATAAGAACATCACTTAAGTCTGCTCCGAAATCTTTTGAATCAGAATAACCAACCATATAAATATCTCCGTTCTCTGTTATGTCCAAGGAATAAACAACATCTCTTCCTTTACCACCTATAGCTTTGCTATAGATCTCATTGCCATCTTTATCGTATACTAAAAGAACCGCATCAACATTATTGGTTTTGGTATTAGTAACGTAACCACCTATGTACATATTTCCATTTTTACTTATCTTTATTGAATAACCATGATCAGAACCTTTCTGACCAAATGTCTTTTCCCACAAAAGATCACCTTTCCAGGAAAACTTAACTACGTAAATATCAGAAAAACCTGCACCATTAAGATCTCCAGTATAACCGACAACATAATACTCATCGTTAAATTCTTTTACTTCAAAAGCCCTGCCATAACTCTGACCTGTGAAAACCTTTGACCATATTTCATTTGCTTCGAAGTCAGTTTTTACTACATAAAGACTTGATATACCAGTATCATAATCAAACACAACTCCAGAAATGACAAATCCGTCAGCTACTTTTTCTATACCTAAAGGCTTTACATCTTTAAAAGTATCTGCTCCCGAAAGCCATCTGTACCATATTACATTTCCAGCATCCTTGTCTACTTTCACCATGTAACCTTTGTAATTAGAATTGTTTTTATCATAAGGATCCTGGGCATATCCAACAATAATATAACCATCTTCTACGTCTACTCCTGCGCTAGCTTTATCGTTTCCTAATTTGGGAATGTATGTCTCCCAGTAAACAGGACTTACTTTTGCTAGATAGTAATCAAAGTCATCAGAAAAAGAGTTAGTTGCACCAACTAATACCATATCTTTCCTTGAATCTTGAAAAGCCCATAAAGCCCAATCTGAATATGCTCCTCCAAACTCACTCTTAGATACAAGATTTCCAAATCTATCAAATTTCAATGCTATGGCATTCTCATTATTGCCTGTCTCATTAGAAGATCCTATTGCATAAAATCCATCGTCTGTAGCTTTCACATAAAAGATTTCTTGAATTCCGGGCATTTGATATACTCTGCCCCAATCCATTTGCGGAACTGCAAAAGAAACTAAGGCAACTAAAATAACAAAAAAAGTTATAATCTTTAGTTTCACATTTATCCCTCCCATATGTATTAAAAATATCTTATTTTTAGTAATAGAATATTTCTTTATATATTATACCACAAATAATACAGATTGATTATAAAATTCAAAAAACAAGTATACTTTAACAAAAAAACCGTATGTAAAACTTAATTATATTCTACCATACTTTTTTATTAAAAAAAAAGGGCGGATGTCCGCCCTTTTGCTAATTATTACTAGTTATTTTCGTTATTGGAGTTTCCTGCTGTATAATCTGAGCTTGAAGAGGTTTGATCGCCAGGATTTGACTGCTGACCCTGTTGATTTTGATATAAATGCTGGCCAATCTTCATAGACTCATTTTTTATATCGTCAATTAAAATCTTAATTTTTCCGATGTTATCCTGAGAAAGAGCCTCTCTTAGTTCTTTAACTTTTGATTCAAGACTATTTTTTAAGTCAGAAGGAATCTTATCCCCATTTTCGCTTAAAAGCTTATCTATCTGATAAGCAAGTTCATCGCCCTGGTTTTTAAGTTCAACTTCTTCTCTTCTTCGTTTATCCTGTTCTTCATATACTTTTGAATCGTTTATCATCTTTTGGATCTGATCGGGATCGAGTTTCTGTCTTCCTGTAACTACCATAGATTGAAGTTTCTGAGTACCTAAATCTTTTGCGGAAACATTCACCATTCCATTAGAATCAATATCAAAAGTCACTTCAATCTGTGGAACACCTCTTGGTGCTGGAGCAATACCTGTAAGTTTAAAGCTACCAAGCAGGAAATTATCCTTTGCAATAGAACGTTCTCCTTGGAAGACTCCTACTTCAACTTCAGTCTGAAAATCAGCGGCTGTCGTAAAAATATTGCTCTTCTTAATCGGAATCTTACTGTTTCTTGGAATTATAACCTGCATTAGACCACCTTTTACCTCAATACCCAGCGAAAGAGGGGTAACATCAACCAATACAATATCTTTATCAGTCTTTCCGGTCATAATTGCAGACTGGATGGCTGCGCCGACAGCAACTGCTTCATCAGGATTTACGCTCTTGTTTGGTTCTTTTCCAAAATAATCCTTTATAAGTTTCTGAACCATAGGTACCCTCGTTGAACCTCCAACCAAAAGGATTTCGTCAATTTCATTAAAAGAAAAGCCTGAATCCTTTATAGCATTCTCAACAGGTCCCCTTGTGGATTCTACCAGATCTCTGACCAGTTCCTCGAACTTGCTTCTGGTTAGTTTTCTTTCCAGGTGCATAGGTGTGCCATTTACAACCGTTATAAAAGGAAGGTTTATTTCTGCTTCAAACTTGGTTGAAAGTTCAATTTTTGCAGTTTCGGCAGCATCTTTGAGTCTCTGGAAAGCCTGTTTGTCGTTGCGTAGGTCTATTTTGGTTTCATTTTTAAACTCATTTATAAGCCAATCTATTATCCTTTGGTCGAAGTCATCTCCACCAAGATGATTATTTCCGGAAGTAGCTTTTACTTCTACTATTCCGTCTCCTATTTCAAGAACCGAGACATCAAAGGTACCGCCTCCAAGGTCATACACAACTATCTTTTTGTCTCCGGAAGTTTTATCAAGACCAAATGCCACTGCTGAGGCAGTAGGTTCATTTATTATTCTCAGAACCTGAAGACCAGCAATTTCACCAGCCTCCTTTGTAGCCTGCCTTTGGGAATCATTAAAATAAGCCGGACAGGTTATAACAGCCTTTTTAATTTTACCGTCAAGATAACTTTCGGCATCTTTAACCATTTTTTTCAGTATAAATGCACTTATTTCCTGTGGCGTATAGTTTTTTGAATCAATCTTTACCAGATGATCTGTGCCCATATATCTTTTAATAGAACGGACTGTTTTTTCGGCGTTAAGTATTGCCTGTCTTTTAGCTGGTTCGCCGACGATTATTTCACCGTCTTTTCCAAAAGATACTATTGAGGGAGTTATTCTTTTTCCTTCTGCGTTTGGTATCACTTCAACGTTGCCGTCTGGTTTCATCCAGGCTATCGCAGAAAAAGTTGTTCCAAGGTCTATACCTACTACATATTCCTTATCAGCCATATAAAGTACCTCCTTTATGTACATAAAAAATTTATAAATTTTCAGATTAATGTGTTTTTGAAGAAGCCACTTTTAATCTTCTGAATTTATTATACTTCAAAAATCATAAGATATCAAGTTATTTTTTTGAAATATAAAAAAACTTATATCTATAATATATAATGGCATATAAGCATACTAAATATTTTTTTTATAAAAATGTATATCACTCGTTACTATAGAGTGAGAAAAAGAAAAAAATATTATCTGCATCAACGTTAAAAAAGTTATTGTAATTAATATCGTAATTAAGGTATAATTAATATATATATAATTTTTGGAGGATCTATTTTGTTTGTTGATTTTCACTCGCATAGTACTTTTTCTGATGGAACACTTACTCCTATAGAACTTGTAAAGATGGCAAAAGATAAACAAATACAGATGTTTTCTATTACCGATCATGATAATGTTGATGGTCAGTTGGAGGCTTTTTCAGCAGCAAAATCCTTTGGAGTCGATTATGTTGCTGGAGTAGAGATAAGTTGTGAATATCCAACGATGCTTGATATGCTTGGTTATGGCTATTCAGTGGGGAATAATTTTTTGGTTGAAACGTTGGACGAACTTAAAAAATATCGTATAAATAGAAATACGTTGATGATTGAGAAGCTTAATGGCTTAGGTATGGAGATTACGCTTGAAGAAGTTGCTGCTCAGGCTGGTGGTGATGTAATTGGAAGACCGCATTTTGCAAGGGTAATGCAGAATAAAGGGTATGTTAGTACCAAGGAAGAGGCTTTTGAGAAGTATTTAGGCGATGATAGGCCAGGATATGTAAGAAAGAAGAGGTTAACTCCTCAACAAGCCATAGAGCTTATAACAATTGCTGGTGGAGTTTCTGTTTTAGCTCATCCAAAATACCTCAATCTTGAAAGAACAAGATTTGAAAACTTGGTAAAACATTTGAAAGAGATTGGATTATGGGGAATAGAAGTTTTCTATTCAAAAAATACTTTTTCTGAGACTGTTTTTTTTGAGGAAATAGCCTTTAAATATGATCTTTTCATTACAGCAGGCAGTGATTATCATGGCGCCAACAGTATGGATGTATCTTTAGGTATGAATGTTGATTCAGAAAAAATTCTGAAGACGATGCAATATTTTAGATAAAAACTTTTAGGGGGGCTCAATATGAAAAGTTCTGATTATCCGGTTATCGTTCTTGGACACAGAGGGTATAGGAAGCTATATCCAGAAAACACGTTACTGGCTTTTAAGAAAGCAATGGAGTTTGGTGCGGATGGTGTTGAACTTGATGTCTGGAAGGCGAAAGACGGAAGTATAGTGGTGATACATGATCCTGATTGTGAAAGAGTATCGGGGCTCAGAGGCATTGTAAAGGAACTTTCATATAAAGAAATAAGAAAGCTTCGTCTTCCGATGAACCAGTATATTCCCACTCTGGATATGGTATATGCTGAACTGAAGGAAGATGCATATATTAATGTGGAGATAAAAGATGTTGAAGCTGTTGAAACTTCCCTTCAGATAGTAAGAAGCTTTAATGCCGTTGATAGAACTTTATTTTCATCTTTTATTCCGGAAGCACTTTACAGATTAAGAGAGCTTCAGAGTGATGCTTATCTTGGACTTCTTGTAGATACCAAGGATCAGCTTTCGGATATATCAAAAGTAAATGAAAGAGTGGGTCTGTACTCTCTAAATGCACCTTTGGACGGTATAAAGTTTTTCGGAGTGGAAGCTTTTAAGAATCTTATTGCAAAAATGAAAGAAGAGGATATAAAGATCGCTTTATGGCATTTTGATGAACCCGAATGGGTTGAAAAGATAAAGGGATACTATGACTGCATAATAACTGACGATGTGCAGGCAATAGTAAATAAACTTGAAGAAATTTACTGACCGGGGTGTTTTATGTATCCAAGGCTTAATATACAAAAGGACAGCATTGCTAAAAATGCCTCTTATTTAGCTTCTTTTTGCAATAAAAACGGTATTTCTATTGCTGGAGTAACCAAAGTTCTCTGTGGAAGCTTAGAACTGGCAGAAATCTTTTTAAAAAATGGTATTAAGATTATAGCTGATTCGAGAGTGAAAAATCTTGATAGAATAAAGTCGTGTTTTCCGCAGGCATACACTATGCTTATAAGGATTCCGATGATATCAGAACTCAGACAGGCAGTATCTGTTTCCGATTGTATTCTTGTAAGTGATATTCATACGCTAACTGTTATATCAGAAGTTTCTCGTGAGAAAGGAAAAATTCCCGATATCTTTTATATGGTGGATATGGGAGATTTAAGGGAAGGAGTCTGGTTTGAACAGGCTGTACAAGAAATCAGAACAGCCTGTAGTATCGGGAATGTAAATCTTTTAGGTATAGGTACTAACTTAGGATGTTTTGGCGGAGTTTTGCCGACAGTTGAAAATATGAGGAAGCTTGTTGAAATAAAAGAAAAAATAAATGTGAGTACTATTAGAGATATTTCGGGAGGGAGTACGGTTACTCTCAAAATGCTTGAAGATGGTGTTCTTCCAAAAGAAATAACCAATCTTCGTATAGGTGAAGCAATTGTATGTGGTACAGATGCAACTGGTGGAAGAAATGTTCCCAATACCCTTCAGGATACAGTATTACTGGAGGCTGAGATAATAGAGATCAAAGATAAACCATCTGTACCTTACGGTGAAACGGGCTATGATGCATTTGGAAGAAAGCATGAGTTTATAGACTATGGAATTAGAAAAAAAGCCATACTAGCCATAGGTGAGCAGGATGTTAGTTCTTCAGGAATGACTCCTATGGATAAAAATATTAAGGTTCTACATTCCAGCAGTGACCATACGATTATTGATATCACAGACTGTGAAGAAAACTATCGCGTAGGCGATATTATTGATTTTAAGTTATCGTATGGAGCTCTTCTGCGTGCAAGTACAAGTCCTTATGTTGAAAAAATATTCAAATAAAAGCTATCCCCTTTTATTCAAGGGGATAGTTTTTTTGTAGTCTTTCATACTCGTAATTTATGGAACTTAACACATAAAGTGCAGCAGTTTCAAATCTAAAAACAGTATTTCCCAAATTCACTACAGAAAAAAAGGTTTCATGGAAGAATTTCTTTTCATTTTGGGAAAAGCCTGTATCGGGGCCAAAAACTATATTCAATGAATTCAACTTCTTTTTAAGTTCTTCTTTTAAAGAGCTTGTTCCTTGGAAATCAAAAACAAGTGTATTTTTTAAAGGAATATCCTTTATGTTTATAAAAGAAAACTTAGGAAAATTACATAAAAAAGATTGTTTTGAGCTTTCTGCAATCAACTTCAGAAATTTTTTTTGATCATCGTACTTAAAAGTAGACTTTTCACCGTTAAAAACGAATATTGAACTTACTCTGTGTTCCACAGCTTTTTCAATAAGCATTTGCATCCTATCCCATTTTGAAGCACCAATAAAAAGGTTTATTTCCGGAAGAAAGGAACAATGTATATTCTTTATCTTGAGTATTTTGAGATCGGCTGTTTTCTTGTTTATTTTTATTACGATACACTCAAAAAGCTTACCTTTCCCATCAGTTACATTGATTACTTCGTTTTCTCTTACCCGTACGGATCGGAGATGAGCACATTCTTCTTCGTTTAGGCAAGCATACTCTCCGCTGAATGAATCAAGCAAGAAAACATTAGGCATACTTTTATCCTATATACTCTTTTTTCATATATGGAATAAGTACATCCGGAACTTTGACTTTTCCATCAGAAGTCTGATAATTTTCAACTATTGCAACGAGAGTTCGTCCGATAGCAAGCCCTGAACCGTTAAGAGTGTGAACGTACTTAAGTTTGTTATCTTTATCCCTGAACCTTATATTTCCTCTGCGTGCCTGAAAATCACCGTCATTAGAACATGAGGATATTTCTTTATAAGAATTGTAGCTTGGCAACCATACTTCAATATCGTAAGTTCTGCTAGCCCCAAATCCAAGATCTCCGCTACACAAACGTATAACTCTGTATGGAAGTTCAAGCAATTTTAAAACTTTTTCGGCATGCGATGTAAGAGTTTCGAGATCTTCAGCCGATCTTTCAGGAGTTGTATGCCATACAAGCTCAACTTTATCAAACTGATGCTGGCGTATTACTCCCCTTACATCTTTACCGTAGCTTCCTGCCTCACGTCTGTAACATGGAGAATAGCCGCAGTACTTTGCCGGCAGATCCTTCAGTTCAAGTATCTCGTCCCTGTGCATGCCTACCAATGCCACTTCAGATGTAGGAATAAGAAAAAGGTCATCCCCTTTTGTGTTATAAAGGTCTTCTTCAAACTTTGGAAGCTGTCCGGTAGCTGTTATAGTTTCTCTTAAGACCATATGTGGAGGCAGTACTTCAGTATAACCATGCTCCGTTGAGTGAAGATCCATCATGAATGCCCCGAGTGATCTTTCTAATCTAGCAAAATCGCCTTTCATAATTGTAAACCTAGATCCTGAAAGTTTGGAACCTCTGTCAAAATCAAGTCCGTTTAATTCACTGCCAATTTCCCAGTGTGGTTTGGGTTCAAAATCAAATTTTCTTGGGATACCAATTCTTCTGATTTCTGGGTTGAACGTTTCATCCTTTCCAATGGGAGTATCCTCATCGTATACATTAGGAATATAAAGAAGTTTCTGCATGTACTGTTCATCAATCTGTTTCAATTGAGCTTCCAGCTCTTCTGACTGTTGATTAAGAATTTTTCCGTTTTCAATATTCTGGCGGAGTGCTTCTTCGTCGCCTTGTGCTTTTAATCTTGCAACTGCCTTGGAGTTTGTATTTTTAAGAGATCGTATTTCTTCAACTTTTTTGAGGATATCACGTCTTTTTTCATCAAGAGCAACTAACTCATCAAGAATCAAGGTTGAAGAATTTCTGTTTATAAGGCAGTTTCGTATCTTTTCAATGTTAGTTCTTACAAACTTCATATCAAGCATAAATAAGTCCTCCTAAATATTATTTGTTTTCTTTTACTTCCAGTGTCAGGTTTATTCCTTCTGCTTTCATTTCATTTGTATCAGTTCTGAAAGTCGAGTTCTGTGTTTTAAGATCTATTTTTTTGGCATCGTTTTTTATCCGTACATCTCCGTTAAGTACAAGAATCTTGGTAGTTTCATTGTAAGAAAAGTTTTTTGCTGAAATCACATAATCTTCTTTTAATATTTTGACTAAATCATTTGAGGAACCAGTATAATTCTTTTCTTTATTATTAAATTCAAGAACATCACACGAGATGTAAAGATCTTTTTTATCAACTAAAATCTTTACGGATACTTTTTTCGAAAGCTGACCTTTTTCTGTGCTCAGATCAAATTTAAAAAATTCTGCTGATGCGTTTAAGGTTGATGTTTTTATGGTTGTTGCTGAGCATACCATATCTCGCCAATCATCGTCCAACTGGGTAATAGTTGCTACTTCAGTCATCATGGTAAGATCTGATTTTTTTATTACAACATTATCTTTTAAGACATGCTGCTTATCGCCCAAAGTTCCAAATCTAGAGCTGACCGAAATCTGGCTTTGAGAAAAAACAATACTAAAAGATAATAATAAAATAAAAAATAGAATAATTTTCTTCATAATTCAAGTTTTCCCTCCATATATTTTTGACATGTTTTCATTCCATCATAAAAGGCTACACTATCCAATGGATCTTCCAATGGACTTTCACAAGTTATTAGTTCAATATCTTTGCTTATGATCCTGAACAATTCTCTTGTACGTGCGTAAGAAATTTTTAAAAGTATCTCGGCAGCATTCATTGCTCTGGATACAGAGCCACCCGCTTCATAAGAAATTATCAGTCCGTCTGGAGAGAGATTGTATGGTGAAAGACAGATATATGAAGAAGGAATTAAAAACATATCGGATAGTTCAGTATATCTATAATACGGTAGTATCGATAATTCAGATAAAAGAACCTGAGAAATCCTAGTTTTTCTATTAAGTAGGAAAAAATTTCCTGTTTTTATGTCAAAAACTTCAAAATCAACTCTATGCTTAAGCTTTTCTATAGTCAAAGTGCCAAAATGTGAGTCAAGATATTTAGAAAAAGTAGTCTGATTTTTAAGTTCAAGACCAGATGTACCAAGCTTCAAAAGAGTTATTGCCTGTTGATATCTGCTGGAGAAAAGATCTGAGTCGATAAGCGGTTTAATAGGATTATCTTTTTCCTCAATAAATTCTTTTAAATACTTATAAAAATTTTTTCCATGCATGCCATAAAAAAATCCTATAAGACTGGAAGCACCACTTACAGTTAACTCTATATTATTATCGTGCATAAGGATATTACTAAGAGCTCCGCTATCCCATACTATACCCTCAAAAAGGCCTCCCATGAAAATTTTCATGTTATATCACGGCTGTATACTCTTTTAGCCTTCCTGTATATTTCAAAATACTTATCAAAATCATACCATTCAACTTTATCATAAAAAGAATAAACTTCATTAGCTGTATCAAGTTCGTTTTTAGTAATTAAAGCTGTTTTAAGAGAATCTATATAATTCATATAATCCATTCCATCAGAGAATGTATCTTTAAGTATAACCGGATTTATGTCATTAGCAATTATGTACTCTCCACCCAATTTTTTAGCCAAAAAAACAGGTACTTCAGAAATTGCTCCTCCGTCTACTAGATCCATGCCTCCCAGTCTCATTGGGGGAAAAGCTCCCGGAACATTTGAAGATGCCATTATGGCATCAATAAGATACCCCTCTGTTATTTCAACTAAGCGTTCAGAATTTATATCAAAGGCTACTACTCCAAACTTGATCTTACAATCTGAAAACCTTTTTTTACCGTATATCTGTTTTAAAATATCATATACTAGATCATTCTGGGCTATTCCTCTTGAATAAAGAAGCCTTTTAAAGGAGTTTACTTTTGATGATAGAGCGTTGCTTAAATCAATAAACTTCAGGGAATTTTTTTTAATTATAGCCTCAAAATCTTTCAGGAACTCATTTTTTGAAGGATTTAAAGCATAAACGCCTCCGACAACTGATCCGGCACTACAGCCTGTGACAATGTCGAATTTTATGTTCCTTTTTCTCACAATCTCACTGATGAGGGCAATATGTGCAATTCCTTTTACTCCTCCGCTTCCAAGTGCAAGAGCGTTTATCATTACTTCCTCCATTTTTTACAGAGAAGGACTCAGTAAAAAGTAGGTTATCAGAGCTCCTACCGCTACTCCAAGTACTCCCGAAATGGTTGAGGACCAAAAAATATCTTGATTAGGCTTTTGTAGTTCTGATATCTGCTTTTCCATCTCTGTGACTTTTAATGAAAGCTCGGAAGATGCCGTAACTTTCTGAACTGATAATTCAATATCTGCTACTTCTTTTTTTGATGCTTTTTCTGCATTTATTTCGTTGTATTTTGAACTAAGTGAAAAAACTGTTTTTTTGATATCAGACATATCGGATTGCAATTTAATTAGTTCTGATGCAAGGTCAGAAGAGAGCTCACGTTTGATTTCTGTTTTCATACTGCTTAAATCAACTGTTTCGGCAATCTTAGTAGTCTCAGGAGATACAGTTTGATTTTTAAGCAGTATATAAGATTTTACTAAAAAATCATAATCTTCTTTTAATTTCTGTATTTCATTTTTATTAATTTCTGAAACAAGGGAGTTGCTCTGTTTCAAAAGATCAGAATTATAAATGAGTTCCAATTTATTTTGATTTTCATAAACAAGAGAAGAAAGATCCTCTAACTTTTTTTCACTTTCTCCGACTCTTTTAGCTATAGAGGCAACATTTCCAATAGTATTCAAAGTATCTTTATCAAGTTTTATAAGTGATGAAAGCGAGTTTATCTGAGATTCAACAGAGTCTGTTCTCAACAAAAGCTTCTGTATACTTTCATTTTGTGCACTCTGGGTTTTTTCTGAAATTTTGAACTTTTCGTCATACTCATTGGCTTTAATAGTATATATATATAGCTGAGAGAGCTTATCAGAGTACATGTTAATATATTCCTGCATAAGTCTTACTTCCTGCTGCAAGTTGACAAAATCATTTTTAAGGACATAATCAGTTATACTTGAAGGTATAGATTGGTTTGAAGTTGCTTTTATATTTTCAAGCATCTGACGGAGTTCTCCAACAAAAGAATTAACATCTGAATTTTTGCTTTCTAACTCAGAAAGTTTTCTTGTAAAATACTCGTTTCTATTATCATATGTGTCTATAAATGCATTTATGTACTCAACTCTGTTATTAAGGTTATCATAAAGAGTTTTGGTATCCTTAATGTCGTTAGCAAGAGATTGAGTGTCTTTTTTAATTATAAGCAGTTCCTTATCATTTTGTACAGTACTTTGAAACGCCGGAACTGTTTCTTTTGATTCCAGATAGACAAGTCGTGAGATAATATCGTTAAAACGTTTTTCATATTGATTCTGTCCGGAGTACTCAAGAGCAGCTATACGATCTCTCAAAGTGCTCAAAGTTGCTTCTGCCGTCTGATTGTAAAATCCTATGTGACTGTTGACAATATTTCTTAAAGCTACTTTCATTCCTTCCATCTCACTGTCAAGCCTTTGTTTGGCATAATCGTTAAGTTGCTGACGATTTTTTTCTTCATATTGAGCAAAAAGAAAACTTATAGAATCAGTTGTTTTGTCAAGCTTTTCTTCTATTCTTAATAGTTCTGATTGAAAGAGATCGACCTTTTTATTTGACTGTTCTGAAAAAGACATAAGAGTTTTAAGGTAGGAATCGGCTGTTTTTTTCGCTGTGTCATTTGCAATAGCCGCGGCATTGTCCAAAATTACTTTAAATATTGCACTATCCGTATCAAGCGGCCCATCTATGTTCATAAATTTTTCAAGTGCCTCTACTCTGGATTTCTGCTGAGCTATATCACTGTTCAATCCCGAAATCTTTGAATCAATTTTTTTCTCCATAGATATTATTTTACTGTCATAGTTGTAAAGAGTTGTCTCTATATTGTTTATACGGTTTTCGAGACTTTCAGTATCAATCTGGGATATTCTTTTTTCAAAATCATCGAAGCTGCTAGAGTACTTTTTATCAAGGTAATCTATAAGATTTGCTCCGAAAAAGGCAATATCAAATCTCATGACGTTTGATGAGCCATTGAATCTTCCCTGACTGTCCAGTTCAAGAAGACCATCAGTTACCATACGTACAACTTGTGAATAGTATGGAGAAGAAGGTTTAAGGTCACGTATTTCTAACGAAAATACCGGAATAGAGACAAAAATAAAAATAAATACAAGGAAAAATTTTCTCATCTTTATACCTCCGTTTACTTTAAAACAGCAAGATCGTCAATGAAAAGGGACTGAGCAGCGTCAATATATATTACAAACTTTATACCTTTGGTTTCTATTACATGAGGTCCTTTTGAAACGTATACTATAAACTGTGACGGTGGATAAATTACTCCGTCAATTTTATACTCTCCTGAAGAATAAGGCCTTATGGGAATTTTATCTTCAAATATAAAGTTAAGATTTTTAACTTCCTGGTCAGCTATATCTATTTTTTCAGTTTTTTCGATATTCTGATATTTTACTGTCACAGTATGCCGTCCTGTAGACAAAGGATAGCCAAAAACGCCAAAGTATCCAATAAGTTGGTTGTCAATATATATAAGAGTACCGTCGACATTGTTTATTATATTTACAAAACCATATCCAGGTGAATCGATTATAAGAACGTTAGTTTTTCCAGACTCTGCAGAAATATTGTATTTTTTTGTAAGACTTTCAAACTGAAAAGTCTGTGTTTTAGAGATAATATTTGCAATAAATTGTGCAGGTACGGTACTTATCTCATTTTGATAAGAGATACTCTTTTTTTCTGAAGAGTAAAGATTCATAACCGTTATTTTGTTTATATCAATGATCTTCGGAGCTTTCTGGTCAAGCTTTATACCAAGCAGATCCGAAGTATTTTTGCTGTATATCTGAAGAAAATGTTCCTTTTTATCGGCAACTATAAAAGAAATGCCTGAACCAAGGTTTATTCCGTCAAGAAACACTTCAGCATTTTCTGCGTTAAGAAGTTTGAAAGTCCTTATATCTTCTTCCAAACTTACAGTATAACTTATCTGAGGAGTGGCCTCACTTATATTTGCAGAAAGCTTCTTAGGAGTATAAAGAGCTTTTGATACCGTAAATAGATGATTTCCCATAGGAATCTGTGCGGTAAACGGAGTTATTCCAAGATACTCATTATTCAATGTAACTAAAGCTCCTGAAGGCTCTGAAGAAAAAAGCACAGCGCAAGCTTTGGTCATTGTAAATATATAATCGTTTGTTTTAGAGTCAGTTTTAAAACTGAAATCCATATATCCAGGTGCTTTTAGTATAATATCCTTTCCCTCCAGCAAAGTTAAAGCCGTCGCATAAGGAGTAGTGCCCAGATTTTTTGAGCCTACAAAAATGCTTGCATCAGAAGGTATGGAAGATATATATGCAAAGTCAGTTCTTTTAAGTGTAACAGACAGCTTGTTTTCATAAAAAGGTTTTAAGTCAATTGTAACTGTTTGGGAAAGATACCCTGCTTGCTCTATCTTCAATTCTCTTATTGTAGAGGGCAGGTAAGTTTGGGTATCGTTAATAACTTTCTGGCGTATATTATTATTGTTGAACATATAATTTATATAGAAACTGTCACTATTCGTTTTAATGTTGAGAATACTTAGCGGGACCTGTAAAGCTGAAATCTCTAACTTTGAACCTTTGGTACCGGAAATATCCAATGAATAATCTGAATATCCAGGTTTTTTAACTTCCAGCTTATGGGTTGTATCTGACAGATCTATGTTGTATACGGACTTTTCAATGATTTTTTTAAAAATTCCGTCTATAAATACTGAACTTCCTTCTAAACCAGAAAGAGTAAGCGTAAATGAAAAAGATAATATGTATGCCAAAAGAATAAAAACCGTTAAAAAGAGTCTTTTACCGATATTCCCCACTCTTAACCACCTCTTTGATTGTTTTTTGTAGCTCACTTAATTTTTCTATAAGTTCTTTTTCATTTCCCAACCTATCGATAACTGATTGCATAACTTCTACTCTTTTTTTGATTACTTTGGTAATAAGTTCTCTTCCAGAATCGGTAAGTTTGATCCTATATACTCTTTTGTCTTCCTCTGACTGCTCCCTGTCCAAAAAATAAAGTATTTCCAGTCTTTTTATTAGACCAGTTGTAGTGCTTTTGGTTACTCCGAGATTTTTACTTATTTCGCTTAACTTTTTCTCTCCGTCGAAGTATAATAGTTGTAATACATCAAATTGAGCAGGAGAAATGTCGTAATCTTTCAGAACTTTCCTTCCAGCTGCCCTGATGTGGAAACAGATCGACCTTAAAATGCTTTCCATATTTTCTGCGTTCTTGTACATTTTGATACCTCCCCGAGTTTTAAAATTATTATTATCACAAATTACAAGAATTTGTAGTAAAATAATTACAATATACAGCTATTCTATCATAAAATTCTGGAGGAACAAAGAAATGAGTAAAAATATAACCATTACAGCTATGCTTTCTGTGCTAACTATAATACTTTTTTCATGTCAGATGTTTATTCCTGTGGTAGGAATCTTCGTTGCATATTTTTCTATTATTCCACTTATGTTCATATATGAAATGACTAATGCTAAATATTTTTTTATGTCGCTTATTACATGCATATCTATGGTTATGATTCTGAATGATCCTTTTGGATGGATTTTCTTTGATCTGCTTCTGGTTCCGCCCGCAATTACAACTGTAACAAAAAACAAAATTCTTAAGTTGATAATGATTGTTCCTATAGAGATAGGTTTTCTTCTTTTATTTAAGATACTTGTAGTAAATGGTTCAAAAATTGATATGATTTTATCAAATATATGGTATATACTTGGTATACTGTTTTATTTCGCAGGAACTTTCTTTTATCGTAAAGCTTTTTTGATATCAAAGATGCTACTGAAAAAAATAAACTACTAATTTAACCAATTGACGTAAGTTATGATAGAATATAAATTATATATTTATTTAGGAGGAACAGTGATGAGTATACTAAAGACTATCCAGAAGATTATAGAAAAAGTTCTTGCTGATATGGGAATTTCACAGAGTCTGGATTTTAAAGTTGAAGTGCCTCCACAGGATGATTTAGGAGATTTTTCAACTAACGCAGCATTTTTGTGCTCAAAAATATTGAGAAAATCTCCAAAGGTAGTTGCAGATGAGATATCTGAAAAGCTTAGACAGCTTGACACATTTGTGAGGGTTGACAATATAAACGGTTTTATAAATATGTTTTTGGATCATAGTGTGTACCAGATGACATGTGCTGGTATAATAAGTAATCCCAGGAATATCGGTAAAAGCAATATTGGAAATGGTGAAAACATTCAATTTGAATTTGTAAGTCCTAATCCAACCGGACCACTTACAATTGCCCATGGAAGACAGGCCGTTATAGGAGATGTTCTATGTAACATATTTGATGAAAGCGGCTACAATGTACAGAGAGAACTCTATATAAATGATGCAGGACAACAGATAGAGTACCTTTCTAAATCAGTTTGGATAAGGTATAATGAACTTTTTGGCATTAAGCATGAGCTTCCTGAGGATGGCTATCATGGCGAATATATTATTGATGTTGCAAAGGAATTTAAGAACGAATATGGAGATAAGTATAAAGATATATGGAATGAGGAAGTAAATGATTTTTTCAAGGAGTACTCACTTAAAAAAATGCTTTCTATGATAAAACAAACTCTAAAAAGACTTGGAGTGAATTTTGATGTCTACTTCAGCGAAAAGCTTCTCATAAAGGAAAAAATAGTAAGCAGAATATTGGATACTTTGGAAAAATCTGATAGCACTTATGCGAAAGACGATGCGGTATGGTTTAAAGTATCAAAGTATATTGATGAAAACGATAAAGTTCTCATAAGATCGACTGATAATCGTGCGACCTACTTTTGTGATGATATAGCTTATCATTACTATAAGTATCATAGAGGGTTCACTAAGGTATACGATATCTGGGGAGCAGATCACCAAGGTCATATTCCTCGCATGAAAGCTTCAATGAAGGCTTTGGGAATACCAGATGATTTTTTCAACGTTATCTTGCATCAGTTTGTTACACTAAAAAAAGGCGATGAGGTTGTCAGAATGTCAAAAAGAGCCGGTAATTTTGTTACTTTGGATGACCTTATAGAAGAAGTAGGAACTGATGCCACAAGATATTTTTTTGCTATGATTGATCCAGATACTCCTATGAATTTTGACCTTGAGCTAGCTGTAAAAAAATCTTCAGATAACCCAGTTTTTTATGTGCAGTATGCTCATGCAAGGATAAGCAGTATCCTTAAACAGGCAGAAGAACGTAAAATCGATTTTAAGATGTTCGAAGGATTAAGTGAGGTAAAAGAGAAAGAAGAGCTTTTATTGATAAAAGAACTTTCTCTCTTTTCAAATGTGGTTGCAGAAGCAGCAAAGAACAGAAAAACAAACTTTATTACAACATATCTTGAAAAAGTATCTAGTAGATTTCATACTTTTTATACTAAGCATTCTATTTTAAATACAGATAATTCACAGTTGATACAGGCTAGACTCAACATCTGCCTTGCAACCAAAATAATACTTGAGAGGGGACTGGCTTTGCTTGGAGTCAGTGCTCCCGATAAAATGTAAGGGGGGTCATCCATGTACGAAATACAGAGAAATCCTACTGAAAAACTTATCATTCAGAAAAACGAGTTCAAAGGAAAAGAGTATATTGACATCCGGATTTTTTATGAAGATGAAGGTGAGTACAAGCCAACAAAAAAAGGAGTCACATTTAATCCGGATCAGATTGATGAAGTTATAAAAGCCCTTGAAAGTATAAAAGAAGAATCACAGAAATAAAGTATCTTTAGAAAATTGCTTCAATACAAATAAGAAGATATTTAATATTTTTATAAGTCATAAGTTCAGAGCCAAATACATTGGTTCTGTTCTTGTGTAATATTGTCAAATTTTTTTTAAGTTATAAAGAGTTGACGTAATAGTGGCAAAGTTTAAATTTAGGAGATACCAATGCTGGATAACAAAGGTTTTGATTTATGGGCTAATGGATATGACAAAGAAGTAGGCATTTCTGATGAAGAAAACAGATACCCTTTTGCCGGATATAAGAGTGTTCTGTCAAAGATTTATCATAAAGTACTAGAAAAGAATAAGCCAAGTGTTCTTGATATCGGTTTTGGAACAGGTACACTTACTGCTAAACTTTATGAGCAGGGATGTAAAATATATGGGCAGGATTTCTCTGTAAAGATGCTTGAGATTGCCAGCAAAAAGATGGCGAAGGCTAAGTTTTATCAGGGGGATTTCTCTCTTGGTCTGGTAAAACCGCTGAGAAAGTACACATATGATTTTATAATCGCAACCTACTCACTTCATCATCTTGCTGATAAAGAAAAAATAGTTTTTCTTCGGGAATTGAAAGAATTACTGAACGGAGACGGAGTGATTCTTGTCGGCGATATAGCATTTGAAAATAGGATTGAATTGGAAAATTGCTGTAATGAAGCAGGCTCAGAATGGGATGATGATGAAGTATACTTTGTAGTGGATGAATTGAAGAAAGAGCTGCCAGAATTGATCTTTGAAAAGGCTTCATACTGCGCTGGAGTTTTATACTTTGGGCAAAATACTCTTTTTTAAATAAGTTGTACTTAAAAAAAACAATAATTCTGATTTTTTACATTTCATAAACGTATACAGCTTTAAAAATAAAATGCCCTATAGGGCATTTTAAAATTTTAGGGTACTAAGTATGAGAGAAATACTCTGTGCATTTTAGGTTCGATCTTATACTAAATATGTTGAATTTGGAATAAAATGAGTTAAAGTGCATTTTCTGAAGAAAAATTTTTAAGATTTTCAGCATTTTCTATTTCGTCAAACTTTTTAATTTCTTCAGCATTTTTAAGATAGAAACTCATTGCCTGATTAAGAACACTAGTTATTGTAGTATGATTTCTGGCTGCAAACTCCCGTATCTGCTCATAAAGATTTGCATCTAGATAGAGATTTACCTGCTTGACGTCTCGCATATCCTGTCAATCCTCCTTCATCATATAATATACTTTTGATCTATGATAAGACTTACGTGAATATAAATTAATTCTATCTTATGTATCTTAATAAAATGTAAATTTTAAGTAAATATAAGTTTGACAAAAAACAACCTTAGGAATAGCAAAGTATCTATAAACTTTTTATATGCGAACGTTTCTGATATAATTTTAGTGCAGATGAAGAAAAATGAAAGAAATGGAGGAAGAAAAATGAAAAAGGTATATTTATGTATGTTATTGGTTTTTTTGGTTGTAAGTGGTTTTTCTGATTATATTGCAATCGGTGAAGACGGAAAGATCGTTCAGATAACACAAGAGAATCAGTCTATACCTTTAGGCTTAAAAGTAGTTGATAAAGAGTTTAACCGGAAGTTCCTGGATCTTTTGAAAGGAGCTGAAACAGAAGTTTTATATGATGCACCTATACAGATAGTTTCATATCAGTTTGAAAGAATTATGGTGGATTCTTCCATAAAAAAGAGATTTTCATTAAGCATAAAGAATACTTCGTATAA
The DNA here is from genome assembly GCA_022704305.1 of Thermotogae bacterium. GTDB lineage: Bacteria > Thermotogota > Thermotogae > Petrotogales > Petrotogaceae > UBA5851. Next base: position 45,681 of record JAKJGQ010000001.1, read on the forward strand.
AGCTGTGACTTCATTTTCGGTAAAAATTTTGGCTTACGATATATATAATTATGAACTTCCGATAGATTATAAGCAAGATAGTACTGTTACGGTTGAAAGAATTATTCTAAATCCTGGAGATATATACGATAACCTTAATACAATGAGTTTTTATTTTCATGATTCAATATATGCGGTAGCTCCTTTTGTTATTAGTGTCGTATATGCCGATGGAAGTACTTGGCAGGGCGGTATAAGGTAGTTCAAGGAAAGACGGTTAACCGTCTTTCCTTGAACTAAATAGCAGTTTTAGGAGAATAAAGGTAATGATTGTAGAAAATGCCCCCATAAAAATAAACGATATTTTTAAGGAAAATTTATCGCCTATAACTCCGAAGGCAGGAAAAAGAACCATCATATAGAGACTGAAAACCATTGAGCAAAAAGAAAGTATGGTAGCTCTATTTTCCGAGGGAATTCTTTTATTGATGTAGTTGCTGGAAACAACATAAAGAACTCCATCTGCGATATTTGTAAGGATAAAAAAAACATAAGGTACTGTTGAAAAAGCTATTGCCCATATGCTGAAACAACTCATTATACTTAGTATGGCAAAAAGTTTTTTTTCATCAAAGATTTTTTCAAGTTTGTGAGCGAAAAAAGCACTTGTTGCACTTGCAATAGATGATAATGCCATAAAAAAACCTATACTTAAAGGATCATAGCCGATAGAAAGAAAGTAGTTCTGCAGATAAAAAAATAAAGTGGTTGTAAACATTAAAAATGCTTCAACGAAAATGATTACGAACAAAAGTTTTTTATCTTTTTTTACTATACGGAAACTTTCAAAGGCTTGTTTAAAAACATCTTTAATATTTTTGCTTCTAGAATCACTTTTGATTAAAGGTTCCTTAAAACTTAGTGATTGAAGGATAGAGATGACTCCTATCATTATAGCGCCGGTATATGCATAGATGTAATTAAAATTTGAAAGATATCCGCCCAAAATATATGCACCAAACATCGCTCCTTGGGTAATAACTTCATTGTACCCTGATATCTTAGTAAAATACTTTTCATTTCCATTTTCTTTAAGGGAATCGTAAACAAGTGCTTCACCTGCTCCTGATTCCATAGTATAAGAAAGAGCACATATTCCCATTGCACATGCATACATAAAAAAACTGTCGGAAAAAAGTATTATTAAAAAGTATAGTACTGAGAATACTCTGCTTAGAGTCCGGCTGACTTTCCTTCCAAAAATATCTGCAATTGCCCCTGTCGGCACTTCCATCGCAAAAGAAGTGATATGAAATATACTCTCAAGCATGCCAAGTTCTATAAGAGTCATTCCTTTTGATGCAAGATAAATCATCCATATGCTGCTTGTAAGATTAAAGTTGTACAAAAATGTGAATAAATAATTTCTCTGAATATTTTTTTTTAACTCTGCCGCATAGTTCATTTTTTTCAACTCCTTATTTTTTTTAACTTCCGTCGAAAAAATGAACTTTTGACCCAAAATATCTAAGCGAAAAAATTGTTTTCATACGTGTACCTCCTGTTTTTTGGGTATAGTCCCCCAAGGTAAGTATATTATACCATTGTACACATAAGGAGTGATAGATATATATAAGGTATTTATTGTTGAAGATAATTTAAAGGCTCTTAAGGAGCTTGAGATTCTTTTGAAACGTTATGGATTTGAGATTATCTGCGCAAAGGATTTTTCGGACATTCCACTGCAGATTCAGAATGTAAAACCTCATCTTATTCTTTTAGATATAAATCTTCCGCAATATGACGGATTTTTTATATGCCAGAACATACGTGCAGTTTCAAAAGTTCCCATAATTATTGTGACCGCAAGGGACAGCGATGTTGATACTATAATGGGGATACGACTTGGAGCGGACGACTACATAAAAAAGCCATATTCACCGGAAATACTTGTTGTTAAGGTTCAGGCAGTTCTCAGAAGAGTCTATGAAATGGCATCTGCTGATGAGTCATGTATGAAGTACAAGGGTCTTTTTTTTGATCTGAAGGATTACTCTTTGAAGTATGAGGATAAAACCGTAGAACTTACAAAAAATGAAGTTAAAATACTGTTTTTACTCATGAATAAAGCCGGAAGCATAGTTACTAGAGATGAACTTATATATGAGCTTTGGAACAACGATGAGTTTATAGATGATAATACTCTTACAGTAAATATTACCAGATTAAGGAAAAAATTTGAAAGCTTGGATTCGTGTGTCATAATAGAGACCAAGAAAGGAGTCGGATATATATTAAAATGAAGTTCAGAGAGTATATAAAGGAGTATGAACTATTTATTTTTTTTGAACTGCTCGGATTAATAATAATTGATATCTATCTATTTCTTATAAATACATTTTTTCAGCTTATTATCATAATAGATATTATTTATCTTTTATCGCCTCTTCTTTTTATGATATATAACTTTCATAAAAAGAAAGAGTATTATTCTACGATCTACCGTACCATGGATAATCTTGAGAAAAAGTACTTTATCAGTGAGTTTATGGCACAAGAGTCCTTTATCAGTCTTGAAAATGAAATAATGAAAGATATTCTTAACACGATGTTCCTTTCAATGTACGAAGATATAAAAAATTCCAAAGAAAAACAATTAGACTATCAGGAATTTCTTGAAATATGGATACATGAAGTAAAAAATCCTTTACTTACACTTAAACTTATTGTTGCAAACAATAAAACCAAAGTAAACAAAAGTATCCTGGAAGAGTTGGAAAAGATTGAAAATCTTTTGGAACAGATCCTTTACTATTCACGATACGAAAACCTTGAAAATGACTATGTAATAAAAGAGACTCTCATAGAAGATTTTGTCAAAAATGCCATAAAAAAACATTCCAGACAGATAATAGAAAATAATATAAAAATACAACTCTCAAATCTCGATAATATAGTTAAAACTGATTCAAAATGGATGGAGTTCGTATGTAGCCAGATTATTTCAAACAGTATAAAATATGTCAAGGATAATCCGGAGGTAAAGATATTCGCTTTTGAAGATAATAACTCTGTTGCACTTGTTTTTGAAGATAACGGTATAGGAATCAAATCTAAGGATCTCAGCCGGTTGTTCTCAAAAAACTTTACCGGTTATAACGGAAGACTGGAAAAGGGTTCTACCGGATTTGGATTATATATCATAAACAGAATAGTACATAAGCTTGGCCATGAAATCACAGTCGATTCTCAGGAAGGCAGTTATACAAAAATAGAAGTGAAATTTTCTAAAGCAGTTCACAAATGGTGACTGCTTTTTTATTATAAAATCTAAGGAATTTATCTTACAAAACAGTAAGAAAGGTGAAAGATTGGAAAATTAACTTTTCCAATGTAACATACTAAAATATTTCTAGGAGGTGGATGAATATGAAAAACATTCTTAAAATAGAAAAGCTAGAAAAGATTTATGGGTTGAGGGGGAACGTCTACAAAGCTCTTGATGGAGTAAACTTTGATGTATATGAAGGAGAGTTTCTTGGGATAATGGGACCCAGCGGAGCTGGCAAATCTACTCTTCTGAATATCATATCGACTATTGATAAACCCACAAGCGGTAGCGTAGTAATTAACGGACAAAATATTGTCAATATGAAAAAGAATGAACTCTCTAAATTCAGAAGAGATAAGTTAGGATTTGTCTTTCAAGAGTACAATCTTCTGGATACACTTACTGTAAAAGAAAATATTGCGTTACCTCTTTCATTAGCCAATGTCTCTTACAGAGAAATAAACCGCAGGGTTAAAGAGGTATCTAATAATCTTGAAATTGTAGACATACTTGATAAGTTTCCTTATGAGATTTCCGGAGGTCAAAGGCAGAGAGCGGCTGCAGCTAGGGCAATTATTGCAGACCCTGCACTTATTCTTGCTGATGAGCCTACAGGTGCTCTTGACTCCCGTTCATCAGAAACTCTTTTAAGCACACTCAAAAACATAAACGAAAACATGAACGTTACTGTGCTTATGGTAACTCATGACCCATTTGCTGCAAGTTACTGCAAAAGAATTCTTTTTATCAAAGATGGAAGAATATTCAATGAAATAGTAAAAGGCGAAGATGAAAGAAAAAAATTTTTTACAAGAATTCTTGATGTACTGGCAGTTCTGGAAGGAGACATAGGAAATGTTATTTAAGCTTATAAAAAGAAATATAAGAAGAAGTTTCAGAGATTATGTAATATATTTTGGCACTCTGATACTATCAATTGCAATTTTTTATGTGTTCAACTCTCTTGATAGTCAGCCCGCATGGTCGGGAGATGAGTATCCTCAGGCTAAAATTGTTATTTCATCTTTAATGGGAGGTCTTTCGTTTATAATATCTTTTATTGTTGGATTTCTTATTCTTTATGCCAACAACTACATTATAAAAAGAAGAAAAAAAGAGATAGGTCTGTATATGCTTTTAGGAATGAGCCAAAAAAAAGTTTCATTCATGTTGCTTTCAGAGACAATTATAATTGGATTTCTTTCATACGTAGTTGGTATAATTATAGGCATATTTGTTTCACAGATTTTTTCGCTAATAACGATGAAATTTTTTGATATAGCAATAAATAAAATTGAATTTGTGCTTTCATATCCTGCAGTAATAAAAACTCTGATCTTTTATGGTATTACATTTTCTCTTGTAGCTGTTTTTGGATCATTTGGAGTATCAAGATTTAAACTCATAGATCTACTTATGGGAGAAAGAAAAAACGAAGAGTTTAAGATACGCAAGAAGGCAGTGGTTGCAATTATTTTTGTTTTGTCGTGCATAGATCTTTTTCTTACATATTATTTTGCCGACTATGTCGCAAGCAGGCTTTTGGTAAGTCCTCAGTCAATATTTGCAATAATATTTGGTGGATCACTCGGAACATACGGACTTTTTTATTCCGGTTTTTCAATGATATTTGGAGTAATAAAAAGTATGATAAAGTTTTATTTTTCAAAAATAAATGCTTTTCTTTCAAGACAACTTTTGAACAGGTTTAATACGGATATGGGAATGCTTGCAACGCTGACGGTTCTTTTTACATTAACGCTAAGTGTTTTTATATCGGGACTAGGATTGAAAAATTATATAGAAAGCAGTGTAGAGAGCAATTCTCCATTTTCATTCAATATCACTGTATATGAAAATGCTGAAAAAATAAAGCAGGAGTTTGATGAAGCTGCTTACAGACTAGGCAAAGACTATCTTAAAGATTCATTAATGGTTAGATCATTCAGGAGTGATATAAGGATTAAAAGTATAAGCCCGGACAAAGAGTACTTTGGAAATAGCGAACTTTTACGTAACTATTTAAATGATAATTTTTATATTATGCTTCAGAGTGATTTTAACAAGCTTATTAAAGCGAAGAATATAGGAGAAGAAGAGCTTACAGGCAACGAAGCACTATTATATGTACCTGATGGTAGCAAGGATTTTAAAGAGTATCTTGAAAATGAATTATCTTTTAACAGAAAACTTTTTCTTGGAGATAGTCAGATTGAGATCAAAAAAATATTTCCGCAACATAAAATAGGTAATTTTATGGTCTTTGGAAGCTGTGCACTGATTATACCGGACAAATTTGATTATATTACCCAGGGATATAAAACTATATGGAATATTGATTTTAATTTTAAGACTGGCTATCCTTCCGAAATAGATAAAGAGTTTCAAAAAATATCAGATCAGTATGAGTTAAGGATGAATACTCTCAAAGAAGCAAAAGCTAACGCTTCAATGTCAAGAGTTCTTGTGATATTTGTAATTCTTTATTTAGGCATAACTCTGCTTATCGCAAGTGCTGCTGTTATGGCACTTAAAGAACTAACCGGAGCTATAGACAGCAAAAAAAACTATCAGATGCTTTCCAAACTAGGAGCAGACGACAGGCTTATAAAAGGAACCATAAAGAAACATATGAGATTTTATTTTTTTATTCCGCTTCTTGTGGCATTCTTTCATAATATTTTTGCAGTAAACTTTATTACTAAGTTTCTAAATGCTTTTAATGCTCAGAACACTTTTTTGATTACTCTTATTGCTATGGGAGTCTTTCTGGGGGTGTACCTGATTTATTACTACATAACTAGCAGGATGGCCATACGTATAATAGTTAAAGAGGAATAAAATGTCAAAATATTTTTCTAAAAAAATACGGTGCTGAAAAGCACCGTATTAAGCTTACTGATTAAGTTTTTTCTGAATCTCAAGAACTATAGCCTGCGAAGTAGCAAGATTTGTTGCAAGAGGAATATTGTGAACATCACATACACGGAGCAGTGCCGAGACATCGGGCTCATGGGGTTGGGCAGTAAGCGGATCACGTAAAAAAATAACAAAATCAATTTCACCCGAAACAATCATAGCTCCTATCTGTAGATCTCCACCGTAAGGACCTGACTCAAAAGTTCTTATCGTCTCAAGACCTATTTTTTCTTTAAGAATTGATCCGGTGGTTTTAGTGCAGAAAAGTTCACATTTACAAAATACATCCTTCCATTCACGTACAAACATAGCCAAATCAATTTTCTTTTTGTCATGGGCAATAAGAGCGACTTTTATCATTGAATATCACCTATATTTCTGTGTTTGAAAGAGCCGCAACAAGTTTTACTGTATTTTTAACATCATCCATGCTGACCATTTCGTTGGGAGAATGGACATATCTTGTTGTTATTGAGATTGTACCTGAAGGAATACCGGACTTAGTACGTTGATAACTGGCAGCATTCGTTCCTCCAAAAAGAAGAACTTCAAACTGGAAAGGAATCATGTTTGCCTGAGCGGCCTGCTTAAGTTTATTTACTACACTAATATCACTTACACTGGCAGCATCTTTGATCTTTATGCAAGGTCCCTTTCCTAGTTCCATACTTATACGCTTAAGTGCTTTTGGAGTATCTCCTGCAGCAGTAACGTCTACAGCAACAGCCATATCAATATCATAATTGAAACCGGCAACGCTCGAACCTACTAATCCAACCTCTTCCTGTACCGTAAATGCATAAATAATGTTATTCAGACTATCTTTCATGTTTCTGATGCTTTCTATAAGTACGGCACATGCAACCCTGTCATCCATGGCTTTGGAGACAATCCTATCTCCAAGGTCTGCAAAGCAAGCCGTATATGTACCAAACGTTCCTATAGGAGCAAACTCCTCAGCTTGTGTTCTACAGGAAAAGCCCAGATCAAGAAAAAGATTTTCAAATGAAAGATTTTTTGAGTTGTTTTTAAGATCTTCCATAGTTTCACCTTCAACTCCAAGCACTCCAGTTCTGTTTTTAAACTGTACTCTGCATCCGATAAGAGTTTGAGGATCAACACCTCCAACTGCTTCAACTTTATAAAATCCTTTGTCAGTAATATGAGTTATTACAAGACCTATTTCATCCATATGAGCATCGAAAAGAATAGTTTTTCCCGATCTTCCTTTTTTAAAAGCAATTAAATTTCCAATTTTATCAATCTTATAATCATCAACATAATCTTTTATCTGTGAAATAATAAAGTTCCTTACCTCATCTTCCCGTCCACTTGGAGAATATATTTCTGTTATATTTTTAATTAGCTCTTTCATTATTTTAAAATCCTCCCTTCAACCGATATTATTTTTATAAGTTCAACAACTGAATTATAGTCATTTTTGTTTATTATGCTGTTTGCTGAATGAATATAACGGCAAGGAGTCGATATTACGGCACAAGGAATACCATCAACTGTTCTTGTAAGTCTTGCCGCATCTGTACCTCCAGCGGTTCTCATTTTAAACTGATGCTTTATATTGTTCTTTTTCGATGTCTCTACAAGATATTCAAATATTCTTTTGTCAAGAACAACTCCACTGTGCATGAATGTAAGAACTGCTCCGTCACCCAGATGAGTTGCCCAGCTGGTTTTTTCAAGTTCCGGATTATCCCCGGCTGTTGTGCCTTCTAAAATAACCGCAACATCTGGCTGTATAGAAAAACCAGCTACGCCGCTGCCTCTAAGACCAGTTTCTTCTTGTACAACAAAAGCAAAGTAGGTATCATAAAATGGTTTTTTCGATTCCGAGTCAAAAAAATCAATCAGATCCATCATGGCGCTACAGCCACACCTATCGTCAAAAGCTTTGCATACGGCATACTCATTATTTTCATAGTATTTAACGTCAAAAGTGACCATATCACCGATTTTTACTTTTAATTTAGCCTCATCTTTATTTTTAAATCCGGCGTAGGCCTTAATTGAATCGTATCCGGTCACAGCCGTAAGATTGTGGTCAAGATGAATAGGAGTTGAGTTAAGTATTGCAACTATCTCGTCATTTATTTTAAGCCTCTGAGCTTTTAACACCCTTGGATCAACTCCACCTACCTGTGCCACACCTAAAGTTCCGTCATCGTATATCTTAGTTACCATAAGACCAACTTCATCCATATGCGCTGCAAACATTATTTTTTTGGAAGAATCATTGCCCTTTTTAAATGCAATAAGATTTCCAACATTATCTACAGAAACGGAATCTACTTTGTCTTGTATATTTTTTTTGATGAACTGCATTACCTTTTCTTCTTTTCCAGATATTCCAGAAATTTCAACAAGTTCCTTAAGATATTTTTGCATTCTTATCTCCCCGCTTTTGAAGCAAAGATAGCCAATAATCTTGCTGTATTATCTATGTCTTGTATAGAAACAGTTTCAACAGGTGAATGCATATTTAAAAGAGGTATAGAAATCAATCCTGTTTTAATGCCGTTCCGCGCAAGTTGAACTACATCTGCTTCAGTACCACTTGAACCGGGTACAGCTTCTATCTGGTACTGTATGTTATTTTCCTGAGCCAATGAACTTATCTGTTCAAAAACGGATGGGGTTATGGGAGCGCCGACGGCTACTACCGGACCATCACCCAGTTTATATGTTTCAAAATTAGGGTTGTTTTCTGATGCAAAAGTTACATCGACCACAATGGCATAGTCAGGATTTACTTCATAACTCATGCCTTTAGCACCTATAAGCCCTATTTCTTCACCTTTATTGAAGCATAGTACAAGCTGACCATCAAATTTAAGGTCGCTCAGATAATCAATGCTTCTCATTAATGCAGCTACACCAGCCCTGTTATCAAGAGCTTTTGATGTAAGCTTATCTCCCTGCATCTCAGCAGCAAAAACTTCCAAAGTTCCCATATCTCCAACTTGAAGGTCTTTGGTTCCTCCCGATACAGAAAAATCAACAAAAATCTGATCAAAAGAAGGAGATTTGTCCTTTGTGGAAGGAGCTTGCAGATGTGGGGCAAGCATACCGATTATACCAAGTTTGTTTCCAGAAGCTGTTCTGAAAATAACTCTTTTGGCAAGAAGAGTTCTGGGGTCAACTCCGCCAACACCTGCTACCCGTGCATAATTTGAGTCTGTTATTTTGCTTATAACAAGTCCAATCTCATCAGTATGGGCAAAAAAAGCAACTTTCTTACTTCCATTTCCCATTTTTACTAAAAGACTTCCTGTACCTTTTCTTTCATAAGTAAGGTTTTGGTAATTTTCTCGGAGTATCTTTTCTATGACTTTGAAGGTTTCTTCTTCATGTCCTGATACACCGAAGGAATCTGTGAGTTCTTTTAATAGCTCGATAGTTTTCATTAATAACCCCCTTATATCTCTAAAGGTTCCACAATTGCTTTTGTTCCTTCAATCCTAATGGAAATTGGACCTTTTGGCCAGTCATGGTTATAAAAAGGCACTTCTGCAATTTCAACAAGCGGAGAGGCCATTTCGGAAACAACAATAAAGACGTTTTTTTTCGTATTAAGACCGGCTCGGAGTATACCCGATACTTTTCCAAAAACGATTACGCTTCCACCAGCCTTTACTTCTGCACCAGAGTTAATATTTCCAAATATAATTATATCACCCGGATTTTCAATTGCCTGACCGGAGCGGACATGTTTTCTATAGATTTTTGTATTTGTAAGTTCAAGTTCCTTTTTATTTTTTTTCATAGAAGGAAGCTCACCAAAAAAAGAGCCGGCAAGTTTAATACTCTGTGAAACAGCAAGTTTTGCTATTTTAGGTATCATATTGTACTGACTTTCATCTTCAAGAAAAATATATATACTGTCGCCGATATTGAAAAAACTCTTCATGGTGTTGAGTTTTTTTTCGAAGCTCTCAAGCAATTCCTTTTGAGTATAGCCTTTCTGAAAGAAAAAAACCATATCTCCATCTATTATCTTTGCATAAATGATATCTTCCATAAATGCCCCCCGTTAACTATTGTATGTGAAACGAACAGTACACAATCTCAATATATCATACCACAAAAAGTAACTATAAGAAAAATGCATTTATTATCTTTATCGGTAAACTTCAGATTAATTAGTTTCTTTGGGATTTAATGAAGTCTTTTTCACTATATAGTCGATAGTATTTAACATCCGTATTTGTAATATTACAAACTTTAATGTAAAATAATACTGTAAGCTTATCTTGTACTGGAGGTGTATCTGATGGATCAGGAAAATAAAATCAATGAACTTATTGAGAAAAAAGCTCTTTGGTATGAAAAAACTTTCAAAAAGACAGTGAGCAGATTTCCGGAGAGGAAAAAGGAGTTTAAAACATCTTATGGAAAAGTAGTTGATCCTGTTTATACTCCCGCCGATGTAAAAGATATCGACTATGCTAAGGATATAGGATTCCCCGGTGATTATCCCTATACCAGAGGTGTTCAGCCCACAATGTACAGAGGAAGATTCTGGACAATGAGACAGTATGCAGGATTTGCTAGTGCCGAAGAATCAAATAAAAGATACCGTTATCTCTTGGAACAGGGACAGACAGGGCTTTCAGTCGCATTTGATCTTCCTACCCAGATAGGATACGATTCAGATGATGAAATGTCAGAAGGAGAAGTAGGAAAAGTTGGAGTAGCTATTGATTCACTGAAAGATATGGAAATACTTTTTGATAGTATACCTCTTGATAAAGTGAGTGTGTCAATGACGATAAACTCAACCTCGGCCATATTGCTTTCAATGCTGATGGCTGTAGGCGAAAAGCAGGGAGTACGTCATGACCAGCTTAGAGGAACCATTCAGAACGATATTCTTAAGGAATATATTGCCAGAGGCACCTACGTATTTCCTCCGGATCCTTCAATGAGAGTTATTGTAGACATATTTGAATATGGATCCAAAAATCTTCCCAAATTCAATCTTATAAGCATAAGCGGATATCATATAAGAGAAGCAGGAGCAAATGCTGTTCAGGAAGTGGCTTTTACCATAGCAGACGGTATAGCTTATGTTGAGGCAGCAATTAAAGCCGGCCTTGACCCAAATGTTTTCGGAACCAACCTTTCGTTTTTCTTCAATGCTCATAACAACTTCATAGAGGAAATTTCAAAGTTTAGGGCAGCCAGAAAGATATGGGCAAAAGTAATGAAAGAAAGATTCCATGTCACCAACGAAGAAGCACTTAAACTTAAGTTCCACACACAGACGGCCGGTTCTACTCTTACTGCCCAACAGCCTATGAATAATATAATCAGAGTAACAATGCAGGCATTATCAGCAGTTCTTGGTGGAACACAGTCACTTCACACAAATTCCTTTGACGAAGCACTTGGACTACCTACACAGGAATCGGCAACCATTGCTCTTAGGACTCAGCAGATTATAGCTTATGAATCCGGAGTAACAGATACCGTTGATCCGTTTGCTGGATCCTATCTTATAGAACACCTTACAAAGGATATTGAAGGAAAAGCAATGGAGTATATTAAGAAAATAGACGATATGGGCGGAATGGTCAGAGCTGTTGAAACAGGATATGTTCAAAAGGAAATTCTTAACTCTGCTTATGAAGCTCAATTGAGAATAGAGAAAAAAGAAGATGTAATAGTAGGTATGAATGAATTCACAACCGAAAAGGGAAGTAAACCTACACCAATACTTAAGGTTGACACATCGGTTGAGGAAAAACAGAAGGCCAAGATAAAAGAACTTAAAGAGAAAAGAGATAACAATTTGGTAAGTGAGAAACTTTCAAGTCTTAAGCAGGCTGCAGCATCTAAAGAAAATTTAATGCCTTTTATATACGAAGCTGTAAAAGCTTATGCCACACTTGGAGAAATAACAAACGTTCTCAGGGAAGTTTTTGGCGAATTCAGAGAATCGGTTATACTATAACGGAGGTGAGTTCTGATGGAAAAAAGAATTAGGGTTGTAGTCGGCAAACCTGGTCTGGATGGTCATGACAGGGGGTCGAAAGTTGTTGCCCGTGCTTTGAGAGATGCAGGTATGGAGGTTATATATACAGGTATAAGGCAGACTCCCGAAGAAATAGTGAACACTGTTTTGCAGGAAGATGCAGATATTTTGGGTCTTTCAATACTTTCAGGCGCTCATATGAAGCTTTGTCAAAAGATAATAAAACTGATGAAAGAAAAAGAAATAAATGTTCCAATCTTCCTCGGAGGAATAATTCCAGCAGACGATATACCTGAACTCAAAAAAATGGGAGTAAATGAAGTTTTTGGTCCAGGCACTTCATTTGAAGATATTATAAAAAGGGTGAAGGAAATTGTCTTGGGAACAGCAGTATAATTTAATTTCAGATGATTTTTTTAAAGGCCGTATCTACGCGCTAGCAAAGATGATTACTCTTGTGGAAAACCATCCCGATTCCGCATGGAAAATCATTGAAACTCTCAAAAAAAATACTTCTGGAGATACTCCGACCATCGGCTTTACAGGTAGTCCTGGTGCAGGGAAAAGTACTTTGGTTTCCGCTTATGTAAGTATGATGGCGGCAAAGAATCAAAAAATTGGAGTAATAGCTGTAGATCCAAGCAGTCCTTTTACGATGGGAGCATTTTTGGGAGACAGGATAAGGATGCGGGATATTTCTGAATCTGAAAGTGTTTATATCAGAAGTGTTGCCTCAAGGGGCAGCGTAGGTGGTCTTTGCGATGCCATATACGATATCGTTGATGTAATGAAGGCTTTTGGTTTTGATAAAATAATAATAGAGACTGTCGGTGCTGGACAATCAGAGATAGAGATAGTTTATGTAGCAGATACAGTTTTATTGGTTATGTCTCCGGATTCCGGAGATGAAATACAGATGTTCAAAGCTGGTATAATGGAGATAGCAGACGGATATGTTGTCAACAAGATAGACCTTCCACAGGCTAATGCTTTTTCGGTAAAGCTTAGAAATACACTTGCTTTGGAAAACGATGTAAAATCCAAAAGAAAGGTTTTTGAAGTCAGTGCCTCAAAGAATCTCGGAGTTGAGGAATTGGAGAAGTGGATAGACCAGTTTTACAGCGAGATGAGTTCTAATGGTGAAATTTTTAAACGTCATGAGCGCAGGCTTAAAAGAAGGGTTAGAAGCAATCTCATGAGAGTAATGGATAATATTATTTCATCTCAGGAAGTTGGGAAAAACAGTCTAAGAGAGTTTAAGAGTATGATAGTAAAAAAATATATTCAGCAGGAGGCATGTGATGACTGAAAAGATTGATCATATAGGAATAGCAGTTAAATCAATAGATGAAGCGCTTAAGCTTTATAATGATTTGCTGGGAATAGCACCTTCACATGAAGAGATTATGCCAGAAAGAGGTCTGAGAGTAGTATTTATAGAAATTGGAGGGAGCAGGATAGAATTATTGCAGCCTGTTTCCGATAACTCCGAAGTATCAGCTTTTCTTGAAAAGAAAGGCGAAGGAATGCATCATATTGCTTACAAAGTAGATGATGTAAAAGCTATGATAACCAAAGCCAAAGAGCTGGGACTTAGGACTCTTTCTGATGAGCCTAAAAACGGTGCGCATAATACCAGTGTGGTTTTTATGCATCCAAAATCGGCTAACGGAGTTCTTGTTGAGCTTGTGGAACATAAAAAGTAATTTCCATTATAATATAGGAGGTCGGAAAAGATGTCAGATCCCAAGTTTTTAGAAAAGCTTGAAGATTATAACAAAAGGCTGCAGAAGTTATATGAATGCGGCGGAAAAGATAAGATAGACAAACAGCATTCGAATGGAAAACTTACTGCCAGAGAAAGAATAGAGTATTTAGTAGACGAAGGTTCTTTCGAGGAAGTGGATATTTTTGTAAAACACAGGAGCACCAATTTTGATCTTGATAAGAAGCAGTTTCCCTATGATGGTGTTGTGACAGGTTTTGGAAAAGTAAATGGTAAAAAGATTGCTATTTTTTCTCAGGATTTTACAGTTCAGGGCGGATCCTTGGGTGAGATGCATGCCAAAAAAATAATAAAAATTCAGGATCTGGCTATGAAATACGGAATGCCCATAGTAGGGATAAACGATTCAGGAGGGGCAAGAATACAAGAAGGTGTGGATGCACTTTATGGATACGGAGGGATATTTTACAGAAATACTCTTGCATCTGGTGTAATTCCACAGATAACAGTCATCTCAGGTCCCTGTGCCGGCGGTGCTGTCTATTCTCCGGCTATAACAGATTTTACAATTATGGTTGATAAAACTTCGCAAATGTTTATTACAGGTCCTAAGGTTATAAAGTCCGTAACCAATGAAGATGTCGACGGAGAGAGTCTTGGTGGAGCAAGTGTTCACAACTCAAAAAGTGGAGTAGCTCATCTTAAAGCGAGTGATGATAAACAGGCTATGGAGTATGTAAAAAAACTTCTTTCTTATATTCCGTCCAATAATCTTGAAACAGTCCCGGATGATGATGGAGACTTCTCATTTGAGATAGACAAAAAAATATATGACCTTGTTTCACCAGATCCTAAAAAAGCATACGATATAAAAGAATTGATTTCAATTATTTTTGATGATGAAACGTTTTTTGAAATACAGCCTGATTATGCTAAAAATATAGTAGTAGGTTTTGCACGAATATCTGGAAAGTCGGTAGGAATAATCGCCAATCAACCTAAACAGCTTGCAGGTTCCCTTGATATAAATGCCTCGGATAAGGCTTCACGATTCATAAGATTTTGTGATGCTTTTAATGTTCCTATAATTACTTTTGTGGATACTCCAGGTTACTTACCAGGAGTAGGTCAGGAGCATGATGGAATTATAAGACATGGGGCAAAACTCTTGTTTGCATACTCAGAATCAACTGTTCCTAAAGTTACTGTTATTATAAGAAAGGCATATGGTGGTGCTTATATTGCTATGGCTTCGCAGCATCTAGGGTCTGATTTTGTTTTTGCATGGCCGACTGCAGAAATAGCAGTTATGGGTCCTGATGGTGCAGCAAATATAATTTTTGCTAAAGATATAGAAAACTCAAAAGAACCTGAAACTACAAGAAAAGAGAAGATAGAAGATTATAAAAAGCAGTTTGCTAATCCCTATGAAGCAGCAGCAAAGGGCTATATTGAAGATGTAATAGATCCTGCAACCACAAGGGCGAAAATAGCAAAGGCCCTAGATATAAGTATGAACAAGGCAGAACCTAGGCCTGCAAAGAAACATGGAAATATTCCATTATAAGGGGTGTGTCCATGAAATCAATAAAAAAAATAATTACGGTATTTCTTTTTTGCTTCTTGATAATTTCAGCTTTTAGTATTGATTCAGCTTTGCCTACAGATAGCACTATCCCGCAAAGTATTGATGTTGTTCAGGCAAAGTCTTCAGTTGATCAAAATGCCGGAACTGATGTAAAAACTTCCGAAGGTTCTTTTTCTGGAGAGAAAGTATGGTATGTTACATACATGGGAGTTATAATAGTTTTTACTGTTCTGGTTATACTGATGTTTGTTTTCCAGCTTATGAAGTATATGAAACTTCAGGATAAACCAAAGCATAATATGAATCTTCCTAAGCCCGAAAGCAAGCCTCAACCGATTCAGCAGGGAGTTCATGTGAATGAAGTATTGTTAGACGATGCAGAACAGGAAGTAGCTGTTATAATGGCAGCAATCGCCGTTTATGAAGGTGACACGCAATACGCGGTAACTAGTATAAAGCCGGCGATTAATAAGAAATCTTCCAAGGTTCATTTTTCATCAATGTGGGGGGTTGCTCCTTCCCACACAACATGGCGGACAAAGTAGAATAATATAACTGGAGGGATAAAAGTGGTAAAGAAATTTAATGTAAAAGTAAACGGAAAGATATTTGAAGTAGAAGTTGAAGAAACAGCATCTTTAAACTCATCTACAGTAGTATCTTCAACACCGGCAACTGCTCCTGCGCAGCCAGTAAAATCTGTTGCTCAGGTAAATGAAGCCAAGCCAGAAGTAAAAGCTGCACCTGTACAGGAAAAAGCTCCTCAGGCAGAGTATTCAGGAGAAGGATTTAAAGTTGCTGCACCTCTTCCAGGTGTCATAGTTGAAGTTGTTGTTTCTGAGGGACAGAAAGTTAATAAAGGGGATCACCTTCTTACTATAGAAGCAATGAAAATGGAAAATGTGATACCAGCAGAGGCTTCAGGAACAGTAAGAAATATACTAGTTAAGAAAGGCGATACGGTTGAAGGAGATCAACTTCTTTTGGTGATCGGTTAATTAAATAAATCAAATCCTGCCATAGCTGAGAATCAATGGCAGGATTTAATATTATGGTGATATTATGGAACTTTCAAAACTTCTAGAAAAGCAAGTATTTTGTGTTCTTGATACCGAAACAACAGGTCTTTCACCCAGAAGTGGCGACCGTATTGTAGAGATCGCTATTTATAAGATTGATTTAAGCAACGGCTACAGACTTTCTGATAAATATGTAAAACTTATAAATCCAGAAAGATATATTCCTTTATCTGTTTCAAAGATACATGGAATATATGACTATCATGTGGAAAAGGCTCCTAAGTTTTACGAAATATGTGAAAGTTTCTTAGAGTTTATTGGAAGCAATATTCTAGTTATACAGAATGCTCCTTTTGACCTTTCTTTTTTGAATAATGAGCTGAGGCTATGCTCTCATCTTTCACTTGAAAATGAAATTATTGATACTATAAGTATGTCCTGGAAGGTATTCAAGGGGCATACCAGACATAATCTTGACACCATATGCCAACGGCTGAATATCAACACAGAAGTTCAAAGACACAGGGCAGAAGGCGATGTTATAATCACTGCTGAAGCTTTTATAAAGATGAGAGATATACTGATTACAAAAACATAACACTCTGATTGAATTTCAGAGTGTTTCATTTTCTATAGAAATACTTTTAATTACTACAGGTACAAGGGGCTTATCCCTGAAATCGACTTTGGATTTTCCAATTTTGTCGACAACTTCCATTCCATGGATAACCTTTCCGAATGCTGCATAATTACCGTCTAAATGTGAATGATCATCCAACATTATAAAAAACTGCGAACCTGCTGAATCAGGATCACTGCTTCTGGCCATAGAAATAACACCTTTAGTATGTTTAAGTGTGTTATTGATTCCGTTAGTGCTGAACTCTCCCTTGATCTCATACCCTGGTCCACCAGTGCCATCTCCGTTAGGACATCCGCCTTGTATCACAAATCCTTTTACTATACGGTGAAAGGTAAGGCCAGAATAAAAATTCTTTCTGCATAGGTCTATAAAGTTTTTTACTGTCAAAGGAGCATATTTTTCATATAATTCCACTACGATTTTCTCTTCATTTTCCATAGTAATAACTGCTTTCAGACTTTCCATGTTCTACCTCCATATGTATTATTAAGTGTTGGAATCATTTTTCTCAGATGTTTTATCTTTTGAGGAAAAAATACTTAACAGCAGTCCAAGTACAAAACTCCATACTGCAGCTAGAGTCATTTGCCATTGAGGCGAAAGCATAAATGTAACCGTATGAGCACCCAGCCAAAACCAGACAAGAGTAAACATAGATTTTTTAAGCTTCTGCCAAGAAAGTTCAATTTTTCCTAAAATAATAGAATCAAGAACCCTGTGTATGATTATAAGCCATGGTCCAAAAAGCCAGTTGGTAAAAAAAGATTTGAGAAAACTTTTAATAAAAAGATTATCCGGAACAATACCGTTTTTAACAAGCTCATATACAAAACCGTTGAAGCCAGTAAAGATGAACTTTATCAGAATTCCAAGTACAGCCCATACAACAGCGGAATAAAGAAATCTGAAAATTTTGATTTTCTCTTTTTTTATAATTAAGGCAACAGCTTCACCAAAACTTCCAAGAACTGCAAACTGAATCATAGCAAGCAGAAAAGGGTTGATTGTTTTAAAGTCCATTTTTTCCTCCAGAGTTAGATTATTTGAGTTTAGTAAAGATCACATATAAATTATATCAGAAAAAATCTTAATAAGGAATAATTTAGAATTGAACTTTCTTAATAAAACTTAATAAAAAACAAAACGGTAAAAACATTAGTGAATTAAAATAATAGTGAAAGAAAAAATAGGAGGGAAAGTATGAAAAAAATTCTGGTCTTTCTGGTTTTGGTTGTAAGTGTGTTTTCTTTTTCTGCACCGCTTGTAGTTAAAGGATCAAATACCGTTCTTCCCATTGCTCAGATGTGGGCTGAGGAGATGAAAAAGCTTAATCCTTCAATAAATATAACTTTGGAAGGAGCAGGTTCATCAACCGGAATATCTGCTTTATTCAACAATACAGCCGATATAGCCAACTCTTCGCGCTGGCTTAAAGCAAGTGAAATTGAGCAGATGGGGAAGGAAAAAAAGCTTTTCATGCCTATTGTTGTTGCATACGACGGAATTGCCGTGGTAGTAAACAAAAGCATAAAACTGGACAATATTTCCATTTCCACTCTTAAAGATATATATACTGGTAAAATAACAACATGGAACCAAATTGATCCTAATCTTCCGAAAAACAGGATAAATGTTTATTCAAGAAACACAGCATCAGGAACTTATGAAACTTTTTCCCACTTTGTTCTTGGTTCTGATAAGATGTCTCCGTCAGTAAGGATGGTTGAATCAACACAGTTTGAGGCCGATGTGGTTCTCAGAGATTCAAACGCTATTGCTTATATGGGTATTGGATACGTGGACAGCAACGTTAAGGTTCTTAAAGTAGAAGGAGTTATGCCTTCAAAAACTACTGTTCTTGATTCTACATATATAATGTCCAGACCTTTGTACATGTTTATCAATGCAACTGAAGGTTTTCCGATGACTGGTCCTGTTAAAGAGTATTTCTCCTTTGCAACTTCAAAAAAAGGTCAGGAGTTAGTGGAAAAAGCCGGATTCATAGCTGCCTACGGAAACTAACAATAGATTATAAACTGCAGCAGGGGATAGTTTTCCCCTGCTTATGCCTATGATCATGAAATAAGAGGTGTTTAATTTTATATGAATAAAAGAGAGATAAAAAATAATTCTAAAAATGTTATGGTAGTTTGTGTAGCTTGTTTTTCAATTCTCATCCTAGTAATGATTTTTGGCTTTATAATAAAGGAATCACTGCCTGCAATAAGCAGTGAAGGTTTTAAGCTTTTTAGCGGAATGTTATGGTATCCAACTCATTCAGAACCGGAGTATGGTCTTGCTGCAATGTTTATAGGTTCTTTGCTTATAACGCTACTCACAGCAGTTATTGTTCTTCCGCTAGGCTATATAATTGCTTTTTTTATGTACGGGTATGCCATGCCTTGGGAAAAAAATATAATAAAATCCTCAATAGATCTCCTTTCAGGAGTTCCTTCAGTTATTATAGGCTCTTTTTTGCTTGTATATGTCGCACCTATATTTTTTAAATTGGGAGCATGGTCAAGGGAAAACATCCTTCTTGGGGCAGTAGGTCTTACCATACTTTCACTGCCTTATACAGCTTCTCTTATGGAAGAAGCTATGAGCTCTGTTGACAAATCCATGAAAGAAGGGGCACTCGCCTTGGGAGCAACCAAGTTCAGGGCAGGATTTTCGGTTATCTCAAAAGCCGCTATGCCTGGTTTGATGAATGCAGTTATCCTAACTTTGAACAGAATAATAGGAGAAACTATGGTAGTGCTTATGGCAAGCGGAGGTGCAGCAATAATTCCAATGTCTTTATGGGATCCGGTTCGTCCTCTTACTGCTGCAATTGCTAGTGAAATGGGAGAAGTAGAATTGGGAAGCATTCATTATTCTTCTCTTTTTGCCGCAGGTCTTGTGCTTTTAACCATCTCTTTTATTCTGACGTTAATATCCAAGAAAATATCCCGGAGGAGTTCAAAATGAAAAGAGACATAGCAATTTCCATTATATTTAGAGTTATCAGTTATGCTGCATTTCTAGTTGTAATAGCAATATTTCTTACCTTCATACTTGAAGGCTTTATGTACTTTTCTCCTGAATTTTTTACCCAGTTTCCACAGATGGGAATGACAAAGGGAGGTATATTTCCGGCAATAGTCGGTTCTGTATCAGTACTGATGATAAGTCTTGCGGTGGCAATTCCCCTTGGTGTTTTTACAGGAGTATTTCTTTCGGAGTATGCAGGAAAAGGTTTTTTTTCAAAGATTGTTGATACATCAATAACTGCTCTTTCAGGAGTTCCTTCAATAGTGTACGGACTGTTCGGTTTATCTATTTTTTGCATTACGTTAGGGTTCAGAACCTCTATACTTTCAGGAAGCCTAACACTTGCAATAATGACACTGCCTGTTATCTCATCATCGGTACGCGAAGCTCTTCAAGCTGTTCCCAGAGAACTGCGTGAGTCAGCCTATGCATTGGGCGCAAAAAAGTCTGAGGTGGTTTTTAAGGTTGTGCTTGTTGCGGCAAAAGAACGTATAATAACTGCAGTATTGATAGGAGGCGGTAGGGTTATAGGGGAAACAGCACCTATACTTCTTACAGGAGCAATATTTTACTCTACAATGATGCCTAAAGGGATACTCGATCCAGTAATGACTTTGCCGTCACATATATACTACATTACAATGGCTTATGGTCAATCTGCACAGTGGATGGCTAAAGGCGCATCAGCATTTCTTATGATTTTTATTCTGATTATATATTCAACGGCTTTCTACATAAGGAGGAAGATTAGCAATGCCCATAAATGATGATAAACCAAGTATAGTGATATCAGTAAGGAACTTCAATGCTTATTATTCTGATAAAAAAGCTCTTAAAGAGATAAATCTTGACTTTTACAAGAATAAAATCACAGCTATAATTGGGCCTTCCGGATGCGGAAAGTCGACACTTCTGCGTAGTATAAACAGAATGAACGATGAGATTGCCGGTTTCAGAACCGAAGGAGAAATTTTGTATAACGGTAAGAACGTTAACGATAAGAAGCTGGATCTTACACTATACAGGAAAAATGTCGGAATGGTTTTCCAGAAGCCTACGCCTTTTCCTATGTCTATATACGATAATGTATCTTTTGGTCCAAGAATACACGGTATTAAAAATAAATCTAAAATTGAGGATATTGTTGAAAGCTCACTCAAAAAAGCAGCGCTCTGGGAAGAGGTAAAGGATGAGCTTCACAAGTCGGCATTGTCACTTTCAGGTGGGCAGCAGCAAAGGCTGTGCATTGCGAGAGCTCTTGCGGTCGACCCTGAGGTAATCCTTCTGGATGAACCAACATCTGCGCTTGACCCTATAGCGACGCAAAAGATAGAAATCCTTCTCGAAGAATTATCACAGAATTATAGTATAATTATAGTCACACATAACTTATCACAGGCTGTAAGAATATCTGATTATATGGCATATATGTTTCAGGGTGACCTTATTGAGTATGACAGTACATCCAAGATAATAAGATCGCCCAAAAACGAATTGACCGAACAGTATCTTACAGGAAGAATAGGTTAAGCGGAGGTTCTTATGGAAAATACCAGACATTATGATAATGAAATGCTTTTTTTAAGAGCTGAAGTATCAAAAATGCTTTCTTTGGTTCTGGAGTCTTTTGAGCTTGCTGTAAAATCCCTTGAAGACGTCGATACATTTATAGCTGATAAAGTTATAGCTGGAGACGATACCATTGATGATCTTAACAGGCAGATAGAGGAAACTGTATACATGATAGTGGCAAGATACAGCCCGCAATCTAAAGATCTGAGATATGCTATGACGATGGTGAAATTTGCAAACAATCTTGAGCGCATTGCTGATCTTTCGTGTAATATTGCTGAAATGACAAAAGATATTTATGAAAAAAATATCAAAATAAATCTTATTAAAGACATAAAAAGGATGTTTGGAATATGTCTTCAGATGATAAAGGATACGTACGAAGCTTTCGGAGGCAAGAATATTAAGCTTGCCATTGAAGTGTGGCGAAGAGATAACGATATTGACAATCTCGAAAAAATAGTAAACAGCAGTGTAATAGACGGAATCTGCAACGAACAGTTCGATAAACGTTTAGCTATACTTTATATTCTTCTTGCCAGAGACCTTGAAAGAATAGCCGATCATTCCACGAATCTATGTGAAGAGATAATATATATAGAAACAGGTAAAGATATAGACGAATTTATATGAATGAAAACAGGAAGCTCTTATGGCATCAGTTTTAATAGTTGAGGATGATGAAGATATAAGAGATATTCTCAAAACCTATCTTACAATAGAAAAAATAGATGTATTTGAAGCAGATTCTCTAAATGAAATGAGAGAAAAATTAAAAAAATTTGCTGTCGATCTTATTCTTCTGGATATAATGCTTGCTGACGGTGATTCAATTGACGAACTTCCAAATATAAGAGCAAAGTATCCTGAAATAGGTGTAATAATAGTTTCTGCGAAAGGAACAGACAGAGACAAAATATTCGGTATAGAGTCCGGTGCCGATGACTATGTAACCAAGCCATTTAATCCCAGAGAAGTTGTTGCAAGAGTAAGGGCGCTTCTGAAGAGAACTAAAAAAGAAAATGATGTTCTTAAGTTCGGAAGCCTTGAGATATACCCGAATAATTATTCTGTAAAATATAAAACTGAAGTTATAGAACTTACGGGTAAAGAGTTTGAAGTTCTACATCTTCTTGCACGTAATCCGGATAGGATATTCTCTAGAGAAGAGATTATAGATAAGGTCTGGTATGATGATGACTATATAACAGACAGAGTGGTTGATGTGCATATAAGCATGATACGCTCAAAAATCAAAAAGGATTGGATAAAAACTGTAAGAAACGTAGGATACCGCTTTAATAAAGATGCTGATATCTTTGAGGAAGAGTGATATAATGCCGGTAAACATGAATGAACTTGACATGATATCTGAAGCGCTTATCAAACTTGATCGTATGAATGTTCAAGAGTTTAACTTAAAGGCAGCGGAATACGGCTTTGAAAAAAATAAGGACTTGTTAAGCACGTTTACATTCAATCAGATTGAAGAGCTTACTCAGGCTATCATAGATCATAAAGCATTTACTGTTGACAGTTACATATACTTTTTCAACGGGAACAGTAAATATTGTAACGTCTTATATAAACCACAGTATAATCTGCTTTTTATAACAGATAAAACTGATTTTGAACTTCTTAAGAAAGTAAAATCTGATTTTGTTACTTCTATTTCGCATGAGCTACGGACTCCGCTTTCAGTTGCAAAGGGCAATATACAAATGCTCAGAGACATTCAGGAAGATGAAAAGTATGTACAGAATATAAAAAAGGTTGAAAAGTCTATCTCCAAGATTGAAAACATAATATCACAGCTTACAATGCTTTCTATGGCAGAATTAGGGTTGTACTCTCCAAAAATAGATATATTTGATCCGGTAAAGCTTTATGAGGAAATTTACTCGGATATGGAAGGAAAACTCAACGCAAAAAAGATAACAGTTGGTTTTGAATGTACATCGCCTGTTATGAAAGAAGACAGATTCATTATATATACGATACTGCGCAATCTTATGTCTAATGCAATAAAATATTCGTATGATAATTCAAAAATAGAAGTATATATAAGCGATAAAAACTTAGTTGTAAGAGATTTTGGCATAGGAATAAGAAAAGAGGAGTTTCCAAGAATTTTTGAAAGGTTCTTCAGAGGAGTAGAAGCAGTAAAAGTTGCAAAAGGTTCCGGTTTGGGTCTTGCTGTAGTAAAACATCTTTGCGATCTAAGCGGATTTAAGATAAAAGCGGAATCGAAATGGATGGTAGGCAGTTATTTTGAAGTTGTTTTTAAAGACTAATGTTAAGTTAGGTAAAAAAGATGTAAAAATATGTTCTGGAACAGAAAAATGCTGATATAATAGTTACTGTAACATAAAACCCGCTCCCGGAAAGGGAGCCTATAGTCCGTGGGAGGAGGTAAGCATGGCAAAAGCAAGGATTTATGAGCTCATGTTCATAATAAGAACAGATTTGGCTCAGGAGAAAAGAGATGAGTTGGTTGAAAAAGTAAAAGGTTGGGTAACAGAAAGAGTAGGAGGTACGTTTGATTCATTTACAAGGTGGGGTATACGAAAACTTGCGTTCAGAACGCAGCTCAATCTTACAGACGGTGATTACAGCTGGTGTATCTTCAGGGCTGATCCGGATAAGGTCAATGAGCTTTCAGGACTTATGAACGTTACTCCCGAAATATTCAGATATCAGTTCTTCAGAAGAGAAGATCTTGAAAAGAATGAAAAAAAGAAAACTCAGAATATAACAGTTGAAGAACCGGTAAAAGTTGAGAACAGTGAACAGACTCCGATCGGAGAATAAGTATGGCTATTTCATTTAATAAAGTGATATTGGTTGGTAGACTTACAAGAGATCCCGAAATAAGATCTACTGTTAGTGGGACAAGGGTTGCCAATTTTAGCCTGGCCGTAGATAGAGGATACCGTAAAAACGAAAACAGCGATTCTGTAAACACGGATTTTTTTAGAATTGTGGCTTTTAATACTTTAGCGGATTTTGCCTCTACATACCTTAAAAAAGGTAGGCTTGTTCTTGTTGAAGGAAGTTTAAGAATAAACAAGTATAAAGACAAGAACGATATATCACGTGAATCAGTAGAAGTCTGGGCAAGTTCGGTTACTTTTATGGAAAGCAAGAAAGATAATGCTTATACCGATGGTTATGCGGAAATAACCAACAGTGACATAAATGTTGAACAGGCAAGCCATTCTTCTGTTTCGTATGGAAATTCAAAGAAGATTGAAAGTATAGATGACGATATAATTTCGAACGATATACCTGAATTTGATATATTTAATGATCTTAAGGAAAATATTGCGAACGATGATAAACCAGATATTGGAGGTGGAAAACGATGACTTTTATAAGAAAAAGGAAGATGCCGAATAAAAAATGTAAATTGTGTGCAATGAAGATTCAGTATATAGATTACAAAGACCTCAACATGCTAGGAGATTTTGTAAGTGAAAAGGGCAAGATAATGCCCAAGAGGATAAACGGAAACTGTGCCAAACATCAGAGAATGGTAAGAAATGCTGTTCAGAGGGCAAGGCACATGTGTCTGGTTCCTTATACCAAAGATTAATTGTTGGGGGGCTTTTTGCCTCCCATTTATTTTATGGTAAAATATTAATGGAGGTGGATTACAATGAAAGTTTTGCTTATAAAGGATTTACCTAAAGTCGGTAAAAAAGGAGAGGTCATAGAAGTATCAGATGGATACGGGAGAAACTTTCTTATTGGCAAAGGATACGCAACAAAGGCTGATGAGGGTGAAGTCAGGCATTTCCAAAATCTTAAAGAATCAGAGGAAAAGCGCAAAGAACAACAGAAAAAGAAGAATGAAGTAATGATTTCCGAGCTTCAAAAGAACTGTTATGAAATAAAAGTAAAAGCCGGAGAAAACGGTAAACTTTTTGGTGCTGTTACAGCCAACGATGTGGCTCTTTGCATAAAGAATAAATGTGGTATAGAGTTTGATAAAAATGATTTTGATGAAAAAATAAATATAAAAGAGATCGGAACATACAGAATAAAAATAAAATTTTCTCAGGGAGTACGAGGAGAAATTGCTCTGAAAATACTTCCGCTTTCATGAATGGAGGTATATTTTGGAATTTATTATTCAATCTAAAGCTCTGTATTCAACATGGGTATACTATAAACCGAATAGGATACTTTTTGATTGCGGAGAAGGGATAAGCGAGTTTTTAGGAAATAAGATATATGGAATTGACAGCATATATATTACTCATTCTCATATTGACCATATATCAGGGTTATGGGGACTGGTTAATATAAGGAACAATGGAATGGGTAGCCGGGAAAAACCCTTACAAATATACTATCCTAGCGGTGCACGTCAGTTTGAAGAGTATATGACATTTATATTTAAAATGAACAAGAGACTGCGGTATGATATAATAACTACGCCGCTTGAGCTTTCTCAAACTGTTTCTATAAGCCCAAGCAGATATATAAAACCTTTTCGTACAAAACATACGCCTGGCGAGACTTCTTACGGTTTTCAGATAATTGAAATCAGAAACAGACTTAAAGAAGCATATAGGAGTCTCAGCCAGGAAGAAATAAAAAAGAATGTTGAGCTTCTTGGAAAAGCAGCAATTACTGAAAATTACGAATCCAAAGTACTTACATTGAGTGGCGATAGTCTGGCAATTCCGACCGAATGTGCTCTGGGCAGCGAAATCCTTATTCACGAATGCACTTTTTTCAATGAAAATGACAGGAAAATAAGGAATCATACTTCTTTGCGTGAGTTGACAGAACTAATATCCAAAACACACCCTAAAAGAGTTATAATATATCATATATCCAGCCGATATGAAAGGATTCTTTTGAAAAAAGAAAAAGAACTCAAAGAACTTTTTCCTGAGATCGATATAGTGATGATAAAAACTCAGGGAGTAACTGAAATATAAGGGGGCATAAGTATGGCTGACTGGACCTTGTGGTTGTTGTTTTCAGTAGTCCTTGCAATAGTAGAGCTTATTACACCTACATTTTTTCTTTTATGGTTCTCAATAGGTGCTTTGGCAGCATGTATAAGTTCAGTTTTCATAGTTCATGATTATGTGAACGTGATAATTTTTCTGACAATCTCCATATTGTTATGGCTTTCAACACGCAAAATTGTTAAGAAGCTCTCTAAAACTGAATCTCCTAAGACTTTATATCAGGATGATATTCAGGGAAAAACTGCAAAGATAAAATCTGTAAGTGATGACGGAAGTTTCATAGTAACTGTATTGGGTGAAGAGTGGAAGGCATTGGCTGTTAACTCTTCGGAAAAACAGGAAATGGCATGTGGCTCAATAGTAAAAGTTATAAAAAGAGAAAGTAACATTCTTTATATACAGAGACTTTAAAGGGGGTAAAAGAGTATGCTGATAGCCTTGGCGATAGTTATTGTCCTGATTTTTATCCTTGTTGCAAACAGTCTGAGGATTATAAGACCTTATGAGAAAGGTCTTGTTGAAAGGCTTGGAAAGTTTAACAGGGAGATAGGACCTGGTCTTAACGTTATTGTTCCATTCATAGAAAGAGTTCTTAAGCTTGACCTTCGTGAGATGGTTATAGATGTTCCTCCCCAGGAAGTTATAACCAAAGATAATGTTATAGTTACTGTCGATGCAGTAATATATTATCAGGTTACTGAAGCTTTCAGAGTTATTTACAATGTTGGCAATTTCGAAATAGCAGCAATTAAACTTGCTCAAACCAATTTGAGAAACGTTATTGGTGAGCTGGAACTTGACCAGACACTTACATCCAGAGAAAGAATAAACACAAAGTTGAGAGAAGTTCTTGATGAAGCAACCGATAAATGGGGTGTAAAGGTTACAAGAGTTGAAATCAAAAAGATAGATCCTCCTAACGACATCATGGAAGCCATGAGCAGACAGATGAAAGCCGAAAGAACCAAGAGAGCGTCCATACTTGAGGCTGAAGGATATAAACAGTCAGAAATACTTAAAGCTGAAGGCGATAAAACCGCAGCTATACTTAAAGCAGAAGGAGAAGCCGAGTCCAAAAAAAGAGTGGCCGAAGCTGAAAGATTCAAGCTTATTGCCGAAGCAGAAGGCCAGGCACAGGCTATTATTTCTGTTTTTAAATCTATTCATGAAGGTAATCCAACCAAAGATATTATTACCATAAAGTATCTTGAAGCACTTAAAGAGATGTCTCAGGGCAGTGCAACAAAAATATTTATGCCTTATGAAGTATCTGGTATACTTTCCGGTGTTGCGGCCATGCTGGAAACCAACAAAACAGAACCTGAAAAGAAATAAAAAACAAAAATGAGTCTTTTAGTATCTTTAATAGTAAATTTTCTCTCTGCAGTACTATCTTATTATCTTATACAGGATCTTATACTTAAAAATATCAAGATACCAGATTTTCTAGAATTTTTTAACAGCTACGGACTTATGTCCGTAGTTTTGTTATTGTTTTATTTAAAGAATAGGTATCAAATTTTTCTTTTTGAAGGAGTTATCTTACTGGTTTTTCTTCTTTATTATCTGAGATCTTATAATGCGGCTAGAAAAAAATTTCATGAAAAGTTTAAGGCTATGATACTTTCTTTTGGATATACTCGTGAGGGATACTTTGATGTTTTCCTTTCAAAAAAACTTCTGATAAGAGGAGTTGAATCATTTTTCTTCGGTTTGGGAGTTTACTATATGTTTGATAGCTTTTTCAGACAGTTTCTAATGCAGAGTAATCTGCATACAATTGTTTTTTGCAGTATTCTTTTTGCTGCAGCTGCACAGGTAAAAAATAACAAGGGATTAAAAATATATAAAAATAATTAAAATTTCAGGAGGTAAATTCATGGATAGGCTGCTCGATAAAAAAACAAGTGAACAAGTCGGTGAACTTTTAAACAAGATGACCGGTAAAGTCGAAATAATAGTTTTCAAAGGCAACAATGAATTTTCAGCGGTTGCTGAACAGCTTTTTACAGAAATATCCCAAATAACAGATAAAGTAAAGGTTATTTCTTATGATATAACCTCTCCGGTATCAGATGAGTTTGAAATAGATAAATTACTTACTCCAGCAAGCGTAATGCTTGATTCTCAAGGAAATGACAGAGGAGTAAGATTTTACGGAATTCCTTCAGGCCATGAATTCTCCACTCTTCTTCAGGATTTGCTTGCCATGTCTAAAAACGGTGAAGTAGAATTTTCCCAAAAAAATATCGATAGAATAAAAACAATAGATAAGAAAGTAAGAATAAGAGTTTTTGTAACTCCTACATGTCCATACTGCCCTAAGGCTGTTATATCAGCCCATCAGACGGCCATGGCAAACTCAGAAATGGTTGTGGCTGAAATGTTTGAAGCTAATGAATTCGGAAACGAATCTCAGAAATATAATGTAAGTTCGGTTCCACATACTATAATTGAGGTAAAAGAAAACGATGGTTGGGTGAAAACAGGAGAGTTTATAGGTGCTTATCCAGAAGATAACTATATTTCTGAGCTTATGCAGGCAATAGATACCAAATGAGGTGAATAGATGTTTTTTGATATTTCAGGAATAAGTAAACGTTCCAGTCAGCAATACGATATCGTAATTATAGGTGGAGGGCCTGCCGGAATAAGTGCTGCTATTTATGCTTCTCAAGGAGGTCTAAAACCACTTTTAATAGAAAAAACTATTGAAGGGGGCCAGATGAACCTCACACAAAGTATTGAGAATTATCCTGGCATACTCTCAATTGACGGGACTGTTCTTTCAAAAGACATGGCTGCACACGCGCGTGCTTTCGGAACTGAATTTGAATTTTCGCAGGTGAAAGAAATACTGCTTGAAGGTGATACCAAAACAGTTATTCTTGAATCTGCAGAAAAGATTACTGCAAAAGTTATTATCGTTGCTTCAGGAGCAAACCCACGATTTCTGGGGGCAAAAAATGAGCAAAAATATATAAGTAAAGGGGTTTCTTATTGTGCAAGTTGTGATGGGCACTTTTTTAAAAACAAAAAAATTGCTGTAGTAGGTGGAGGGAATACCGCTGTACAGGAGAGCATTTTTCTTTCTAAGATTGCTCAGGAAGTTGTTCTTATACACCGCAGAGATAAATTACGTGCAGATAAGATATATCAAGACAGAATATTCACGATAAGTAACATAAGATATTTATGGGATTCACAGGTAGTTGAGATAAACGGCGATACAAATGTAGAATCGCTTATGATAAAAAATGTGAAAGACCAAAGCGTTATATCTGAAAGATTTGACGGTGTTTTCATTTTTGTCGGTGCTGCTCCTTCAACATCTTTTATTAAAGAAATAGTTAAGCTTGATCAGGAAGGTTATATCATAACGGATGAAAATATGGAGAGTTCTGTAAGCGGTATATATGCTGTAGGAGATGTGCGGCATAAAGAATTGAGACAGATAGTAACTGCAGTTGCTGACGGAGCTATTGCCGCAGCACATGCAGTGAGAAAGTATTTTGCATAAAATAATTTTCCAGAATAAAAATAAAAAGGGGTGTTTAATTTGTTCAGGGAAACTCTGACTTTTGACGATGTATTGCTGATTCCAAAATACAGTGAAGTAATACCTTCTCAGGTTGATACGAAAAGTTTATTTGTAAAAGACATATATCTTAAGGTTCCGTTTATTTCGGCTGCAATGGACACCGTTACTGAGTCTGGGATGGCTAAGGCAATGGCAAGGGAAGGTGGCGTAGGAATCATACATAAGAATATGAGCATTGACGAACAGGTTCATGAGGTTGTGAAAGTTAAGAGAGCAGAAAACGGTGTTATCTATGATCCGATAACTATAGGTCCCAAAATGCCCGTTTTTGAAGCCGAAAAAATAATGCAGGAATATAGAATAGGCGGTTTGCCTGTAGTAGATAAAGAAGGCAAACTGTTAGGTATCCTAACCAATCGTGATATTAGATTTGAAAGAAATTCCAGAAAACTTGTAAGTGAGCTTATGACTCCATATAAAGACCTTATAGTAGCAGGTGTAAAAACAGGTATTGATGAGGCAAAAGAAATTCTTCACATCAATAAGATTGAAAAGCTTCCTATTGTTGATGATAATCAGAAAATTGCAGGATTAATAACCATAAAAGATGTGATGTCTGTTATCGAGCATCCTTTTGCATCAAGAGATAAAAAGGGAAGACTTCTTGTTGGTGCAGCCATAGGAGTAAGTGATGGCGTTGAAAGAGCTAAAAAACTAATAGAAGCAAGTGTTGATGTTCTGGTTCTTGATTCGGCTCACGGACATTCGATGAATATTATTCAGACACTTAAAAAAATAAAAAGTCTTTTCCCTGAAACTCCAGTGATCGCAGGAAATGTAGCCACAAAAGAAGGAGCTGCTGATCTTATTAATGCCGGTGCTGACGCAATAAAAGTCGGGATAGGTCCTGGTTCAATATGTACAACAAGAATAATAGCTGGTATAGGTGTTCCTCAGCTTACTGCTATTTCAGATGTTTATGAAGTAGCTAAAACATATAAGATACCTGTGATAGCTGACGGTGGGATCAGATACTCTGGGGATGCCGTTAAAGCTCTTGCTGCCGGAGCAAATACTATAATGATGGGTTCTATATTTGCAGGGACAGATGAAGCACCAGGAGAGACTATAATATACCAGGGCAGAAAGTTTAAAACTTACAGAGGTATGGGCTCAATAAGTGCAATGAAGAAGGGAAGCAAGGACAGATACTTCCAGGCTGATGTTGAGGATGCAGAAAAACTTGTTCCTGAGGGTGTAGAAGGAATGGTTGATTATAAAGGTGGAGTAAAGGATGTAATATATCAGCTTGTAGGTGGAGTAAAATCGGGGATGGGGTATGTAGGTGCTGAAAATATTACTCAGCTTGTTGAAAAAGCCG
Source organism: Thermotogae bacterium (assembly GCA_022704305.1). Lineage (GTDB taxonomy): Bacteria > Thermotogota > Thermotogae > Petrotogales > Petrotogaceae > UBA5851. The sequence goes on from JAKJGQ010000001.1 coordinate 77,393, forward strand.
AGTTTATAAAGATTAGCTCTGCAGGGGTTAAAGAAAGTCACCCGCACGATATAACCATAACCAAAGAGTCGCCGAATTACTACTATCCCGGCAAATAAGTTCTGCCTTCCTGTTATTATATGTTACGTTAGCTGATGAAATAGTTGCAATTTCATTAAAATAAATGTATAATATTTACAGGGAGGTGAACAAACATGGACAATCTGCGAAAGAATTTTAAAGATATTCTTGAGTTCAAAAATATTGAAAACGCATATAAATCATATATAGACAGTAATGGAAAGATTCCTGTGGAGGAGCTTTACATAGATGATAATCTGAAAGAGAAACTTAAAAAGGTCATTGAAGATGACAAAGGCTTTATTATAATGAATACCGATGAAAAGGAAAGTTCGGAAGCACTGGATGTAGGAGATGTTTATCAGTTGGTTGAGGAGCTTAATGCTTTGGGTTTTGCAACAAATTTTATTTTTTCTTATAATCTGAAGGATCTTATAATAAAAGTTCGAAAGGTTGCTCCTGACAATACTGATGAAGGCATGAAATGGTAGAGCTATGCAGAGCTATAAAATGCTTCTTTACGGAAGGGTTCAGGGAGTTGGCTTGCGATACTTTGCCGCTCAACTGGCTTCAAAATATTCTATGTGTGGATATGTGAAAAATAATTCTGATAGTAGTGTGGAAATTATGTTACAAGGAAGTGATGATAATATAAGAAGATTCAGAAATGAACTTTTTCACGGAAATGGAATCATCAGAATTGAAGATATAAAAGAAGAAAGAGTCGACGGAGAATCATTAAAAGATTTTACAATAAGATATTAAAGGGAGTGGTATATATTATCGGATTAATTTGTGACTCTGGCTGTGACCTTCCTCAGGAATACATTAAACAGAACGGTATTTTTTCAGTTAAGCTTAAAGTTATTTTAGATGATGTCATGTATAAAGATCTTGAAGAAGTTCAGGAGGAAACTGTTATAGATTATATGAAGACAAAGTTTCCAAAGACTTCGCTTCCTTCTCATGCTGAGGTGAAAGAAGGCTTTACAGAGCTTATAAAGAGCGGTTGTAATGAGATAATAGGCATTACCATATCAGGTAAGCTTAGCGGAACAAACAATATGTTCAATCTGGTAGCCAAAGAGCTGATGCAGGAAAACAAAGATCTTTGCATTGAAATAATAGATACTTTGAGTATTTCTATAGGAACTGGTCTTTATGTATATAAAACAGCCGAGCTTATAAAAAAAGGTAGAAGTTTTTCTGAAATAATAAAAAATGTTAAGGAATCAATTCCAAAGAAAGTGAAAGTTTTTTTCACTATTCCTACCCTTAAGTACTTAAAAGCCGGTGGAAGAATAGGAAAAGTAATGGGAACGCTCGGCGATATTATTAACATAAAACCTGTTATCTCTGTTAATGAAGAAGGAATATACTATACTGTTTCAAAAGATAGAGGAATGAAAGCTTCAGTAGAATCCATGTACAAGCATTTTGAAAAGTTTGTTGAAAATCAGAAATTTGTAGTAGCGGTATATAAAGCTGGGGTTCAGCCTATTACAAATCAGTTTGTGCAAAATATTCTGGACAATGTTCAGAAAATGAAAAATATGACTTCAAAGTTTACAGGTACTATATCTTCAGCACTTCTGGTTCATACCGGGGACGGACTAGTAGGAATAGCGGCATTAATAGATGATTGATTTTGAAAAAAGCATAGAAAAGAAGTTTCCTGTTTTTGAAATGGAAATAGAGTTTCTTCAGAAATATAAAGAGTACTCTGTTACTTTACCATTAATTAATGTATCCGGCAGATATCATATACTATTTGAAATCAGAAGTCAAAGTCTTTATGAACAGCCTGGCGAAGTATGCTTTCCTGGAGGCAGAGTTGAAAAAGATGAGTATCCAATTCAGGCTGCTTTGCGTGAAACATATGAAGAACTTGGTATAAAGCCTGTAGATATAAAAATTATTGGACGTATGAAGCCTTGGATTCCTCAGTTTATGTCAGTTATTCATCCTTTTATTGCCGTTCTAAAGAAAGATGATTTTCATATAAATCCTATGGAAGTTGAAGATATATTTTGTGTTCCAGTTGAATATTTTTTTAATACTGTTCCAGAACAGGGATGTACAGAAATAGTGGTAAAGCCTTCTGAGAATTTTCCGTATCATCTTATTCAAGCTGGTAGGGATTATAAGTGGAGAAATGTTTCTATGCCAGTGTATTTTTATAAATACAAAGAAAGAATAATATGGGGATTGACAGCATTTATAACAAAAGTTTTTTCTCAGATGCTTAAAGATGAGGTGTAAGTAGTGGGAATATCTTTTGTCCCAAGTATTATTGATGATTTTGTACTTAAAGATTATAAAAATGAAGATATAAAATCAATTGATTTTAGAGGTAAGTGGATAGTCCTCTATTTTTATCCTAAAGACGGTACAGCAGGCTGTACCAAGGAGGCCAATGATTTTTCGAGTCTTATAGATGATTTTTTGAAAGAAGAGACAGTTGTTATTGGCATAAGTCCCGATAAGACTGAGACGCATAAAAAATTTATCCTCAAAAATAATCTTAAAATAATACTTTTGAGTGATCCTGAAAAAGTACTAATTGAAAAATTAGGGGTATGGCAGCTCAAACAGATGTATGGAAAACAGTACTACGGAGTATCGAGGACCACTTTTATTCTTGATAGTGAGATGAACGTCAGGTATATCTGGGAAAAAGTACATGTAAATGGTCATGCGCAAACGGTACTTGAAAAACTCATAGAACTGAAAACTAATAAATGAAACCGTCCTTTGAATTATGAAGTGAACCCCTTTCGTCAGATTCTGTCTAACTAAAGGGGTTCACTTCATTAAGGGCGGTTTTTATTTAACCTTCTCTTTTGGATAATTCAGAGTCAAGCATAAAGAGGCCTTGCATATGATCACCTATTTTTTCAAGTTTTTGAAGTATTTCAAGAGTGTTTGCTTCTTCTTCTACCTGCTCGTCGGCATACCAGTTAAGGAAAGAAACGGTTGCATGGTCTTTTAATTCAATTGCATAGTCGGCTATGTTATAGATCCTTGCTGTAACGTTTTTTTCATGCTCATATGCTTCTTTAAATACCTCTTTAGCTGAAATCCACTCAGTTTTGGGAGCCTGAATACTTTTCAATAATACTCTTGCTCCTCTTTCATTTACGTAATCAAAAAATTTTTGGGCATGCTTAAGTTCTTCATAAGCCTGTATCTTCATCCAATTTGCAAACCCCTTAAGATTTTCTGATTCAAAGTAAGCGGCCATAGAAAGATAAATATATCCCGAGTACATTTCGTAGTTGATCTGATCATTAATGAGTTCCTGTATTCTTTCATTCATAAGCATA
>JAKJGQ010000200.1 GCA_022704305.1 Thermotogae bacterium
CCTGACTGTCCATGCTCATCTGCTGGGCACTTGAGCTCTGCTGCGATACTGCAAGGCTCATCGATTTGGCCTGATTGCTTATGTCTTCTATCATCCTTACTGCACTTGTCATACTGCTTGCCATCTCTTCTGCCGCCGCACTCTGTTCCTGCGCACTTGCAGATACGTTCTGTATCATGGCTGAGATGTCTTCGACACTGTGGAGAATTCCTTTTATCTTTCCCTGTGTCTTTTCGGCTTCTTCGTTTATCTTTTTTATATATGAGTCTATTACTGTAAATGCTTCTTCTGTCTGTACTGAATGTCTTCTGGTTTCTTCAAGTATGTTGGCTATGTTCTGCGTGGCTTTCTTGCTTTCTTCTGCTAGCTTTCTTATTTCATCTGCTACCTGGCTGCTTCTATCGCTGCGTTAAGGGCAAGAAGATTGGTCTGTTCGGTTATGCTGTTTATGGATTCAACTATCTTGCCTACGTTCTCTGTGTTTTCTGATAGTTTTCTTATTACTGTTTTGGTATGTTCTGAAGCTTTTCCTGTTTCCTGGGCTATGCTGACTATGTTTTCAACAGACTGTTCTCCGTCTTTGGCTGCCTGGGTTACTGTTTCGGAGTTGGTCGAAAGTGACTGCGATGCTTTGGAAACATTCTGTGCACTTGACGCTACCTCTTCGACGGATGCCGACAGCTCCGATATCGCTGCTGATGAGCTCTGGGCATTTCCTGCCATGCTTTCTGACTGTGATGCAAGCTCTTCACTTGTGGCTCCGGTTTCTTCAGATATCGCTGCCAGACTTGAAGCTGATGAGTTCAGATCCTTGGCATGATCTCCTATGGTCTTCATGGAGGTGTTAACCGATTCTATCATCTTCTGCACCGCTTTGGTAAGTGTTCCGAACTCGTCTTTCTTTTTCAGCATATCTTCGT
>JAKJGQ010000201.1:0-291 GCA_022704305.1 Thermotogae bacterium
GTCCCAAGAGGATGACCTTCACGGGGAGAGCAACTCCATTGTGAATCAAAAGGCCATTCTCAAAAAGTACGCTGATGACCAGAATTTCCCGAATACGATGTATTTCGTGGACGATGGCTACAGTGGGACCAATTTCAACAGACCGGATTGGCAGCGGCTCATCGGCATGATCAACGAGGACAAAATCGGCATCATCATCGTCAAGGATATGAGCCGCCTCGGAAGGGACTACCTTCAGGTCGGTATGTACACGGAGATGCTTTTCCCGGCCCACGACATCCGCTTCATCGC
>JAKJGQ010000201.1:303-913 GCA_022704305.1 Thermotogae bacterium
AACGACATGACGCCCTTCATCAACATTTTCAACGAGTTCTACGCCAAAGACACCAGCCGGAAAATAAAGGCTGTGTTCAAGGCGAAGGGCAATTCCGGCAAGCCGCTCTGCACCAATCCACCTTACGGCTATCTGAAGGACCCGGAGGATAAAAACCACTGGATCGTGGACGAAGAGGCTGCAGAGGTGGTAAGGGAGATATTCCGGCTGTGCATCGCCGGTTATGGTCCCTCACAAATCGCATCTATTTTGGAGAAGCGGCAGATTGAGATCCCGATCTATCATGCAAAGCGGCTCGGCATCACGCTCCCGGCCCGGTCTGACGGTCACAGCCCTTACGGATGGGATGACACCACGATCACCCGGATTTTCACGAGACAGGAATATCTCGGCCATACGGTCAATTTCAAAACTCGTACGAAATCATTCCGGGACAAGAAGAAGCTGGCAAACGATCCATCCGAATGGGCCGTGTTCGAGAATACGCACGAAGCCATCATCGATCAGGAGAGCTTTGATATTGTCCAGCGTATCCGTGAAGGCAGACGGCGTGTTACCCCGATGGGCGAGATGCCGATCCTGTCCGGTATGCTGTTCTGCGCCGATTGCG
>JAKJGQ010000202.1 GCA_022704305.1 Thermotogae bacterium
TTATTAGCGGCCATAATAGTTTTCCCACCTTACTTCGTTGGTTTTGGACTGTGGGCTGGATTCATCGACAACGCGACTGCTGACTGGTCCAAATTGCCGACCATTGGTTGGTGGCTTTGGTTATTTATCACGCATTTTCTGGCAATTGCCTTACCGGAGGAGGTCTTTTTCAGAGGCTACATACAAGGTCGTTTAGCCCTACTCTTTAAGCGTCGCATTAAAATATTCGGTGTCAATTGCGGCCCTGAACTGGTCCTGGCATCGGCGCTATTCGCTTTAATCCACCTAGTATCGATCCCGGCACCATTTCGCCTAACTGTCTTTTTCCCCGGCCTATTATTTGGCTGGCTAAAAGAACGAACAGGCTCAGTTTTGGCCCCAGCCCTACTCCACGCCGCCAGCAACGTCGTCTTGGCAGCCCTGAACCTGGTTTACCACTAGCTTTGTCCCCCATCCTGGCAAATCAGCTTGACAATCCCCTTCCCATGTGGCACATTGCCAGCCGTTCGACTGCGGGGTGGAGCAGTCCGGAAGCTCGTCGGGCTCATAACCCGAAGGTCAGAGGTTCGAATCCTCTCCCCGCTACCAATTCAAAAAACTGACCTTTGTGACCACTTAATGTCATCCAACTTGATGATTGGTGATTTTTGACCATTTTAGACCCTTGCAATTTAAAAAAACGAAGGGCAGAATTGGCGCACCGCTGACTGGGGGGATGTTATGAAGCTCCGTGCCGTAGTTTTTTCAGTGTTTGTTGCTGTACTTCTTGTGTTTGGATGTGGTGGGGAAGGTGGTCCGACCTTTCTGGATGACTTGGATCGAGACTCGAAGGCTTCGGGCGATTTAGCGACCAGCGATAGGCTGGATGAGCAATTGCACGCCGACGGCCTGGGGGGTGAAGGGGGGG
>JAKJGQ010000203.1:0-519 GCA_022704305.1 Thermotogae bacterium
TCTTGATGAGATGTATTTGAAATTGATTTTTTACTATGATCTTGACAAAGATCATCTTGTTAAGATCAAGTCTTATGCAAAAAAGAAAAAAGCAGAGAACGAGGCCTTTGACGAATTGAAGTTTATACAGAAACTGTACATGTCAGAAGATTTTGCAACATTTGAAGCAAGAATGAAGAGGTTAACAACATGACAGAAACTACTCTTCAAAATCTTGCAAAGTTAATTGTAGCACTCAAACTTGTAGAGATTCCAAAGAAACAAAAAGTACTTGTAAAGTAATTGAAATAAAAGTTGCCTTCTCAGTTATTATAGAAGGGGAAGGCAACATTTTTTAAAAAAGGTGATAATATGAAAGCTGTAGGATATGCACGTGAAGGAGGATCTGATGATAAGTTGGATAAAACTTTCCGTAAATATTTTTGAAGATGAGAAAATTCAAATTATAGAGTCAATGCCAGAAGGTTCGCAAATGGTTTTGACGTGGATAAAATTATTAGCATTAGCAGGTAGAACCAA
>JAKJGQ010000203.1:609-893 GCA_022704305.1 Thermotogae bacterium
ATTTCTACAGAACTGGTTAAAAAGGCGCTGGAAACATTTCAAGATTTTGGAATGGTTTCTATCGATGAGAATTACAAAATAATAATCACACATTGGACCAAGTATCAAAATGTGGAGGCTATGGAACGAGTAAGACAAAAAGAACGAGAACGAAAAAAGCTTGCAAGAGAAAGGAAAAAAGTTTTAGAACTCACAAACGATAATATGCCTGAAACTTCCGAAGTTTCAGAATCAACAAATAAATTAGGAAACAACCAACAAAACGAGCAAAACTTAGAAGAGCA
>JAKJGQ010000204.1:0-575 GCA_022704305.1 Thermotogae bacterium
CGGTGACATCAACCTTTGCTTCAACCGGTTCTGCAATAATTGAAGGTGGTGCAAAATCGGGGTTGTGAATGTCTTCAGGGCGAATACCGAAGACGATTTCATGATCGACAATTGACTCATAAGGGGCACGTCGTTCATCAGGAATTCTGATTTTAAAACTATCCAGGTCAACGTACAGGGCATCGTCCTCACGAACGATTTTGCCCTTAAAGAAATTCATTGATGGTGAGCCAATGAAACCGGCTACAAACATATTATCGGGATAATCATACAGCTTTTGAGGTGAATCCAATTGCTGAAGAACACCGTGGTTCATCACTGCAATGCGATTGGCCATGGTCATAGCTTCCACCTGATCGTGGGTCACATAGATAAATGTTGTCTGCAATCTTTGATGCAGCTTGCTGATTTGGGCACGTGTTTGCACACGCAGTTTAGCATCAAGGTTTGAAAGTGGTTCGTCAAAGAGGAACACTTTTGGTTGGCGAACAATCGCCCGACCAACAGCAACACGTTGCCGTTGACCACCCGAGAGCTCCCTGGGCTTTCGGTTTAGAAGTCCCTCAATACCTAAA
>JAKJGQ010000204.1:658-888 GCA_022704305.1 Thermotogae bacterium
GGCATAGCTCTGAAAGACCATGGCAATGTCACGGTCCTTTGGCGCCACATCATTTACCTTAGTTTCTCCAATAAATACACTGCCTTCGGTGATCTCTTCAAGCCCAGCCAAACAGCGCAATGCTGTTGTCTTCCCGCACCCTGAGGGCCCAACCAGGACAAGAAACTCTTTGTCTTCGATTTCTAAGTTCAGGTCTTGAAGAGCGACCACATCACCAAACTTCTTCCACA
>JAKJGQ010000205.1:0-273 GCA_022704305.1 Thermotogae bacterium
AATCTATATTTTCTTCACGATGACTAGAAACAAGGATGTATTTTCCCTTGACTAGTTTTAATCTTTGCAAAACATCACTATTTTTAATATTATCTTTAAACATATGGAGAACTTCCGCCATCGGGGAACCAGTTACAAAGATTGTTTTCGGATCAATTCCCTCTTCAATTAAATAGAGGCGACTATTTTCTATATAAGGAAGGTTTATATCGGCAATACTATCGACTACCCGGCGATTAATCATTTCGCTTACATTCCAATCCCAGCATCTAT
>JAKJGQ010000205.1:368-883 GCA_022704305.1 Thermotogae bacterium
TTAGCGATTACTTCATAAGATTTTGCAATAATTCCGCCCATTGTTTCACCTAAGTCTTTTCCTGCCACTGCCAAGAAATAATCTGGTTTTCTAAGTTCTAATTCTTTAAAAAATATTTCATTAAGTTCATAGTCATAGTTTTGTCCAGTATGCACTAAGATGTGATCGAAGACTCGGTCAGCTTTCTTAATGACAGCAGAAAGACGAATAATTTCTGGCCTAGTTCCTAAAATTGTCATGAGTTTTAGTTTTTTCATAGTTATACCTCCTCATAGATAGTGTCGGGTTTATTTTTGTCAAAAGGTTCATTAGCCCACATTACTGTAACCATATCAATTGTGCCTAAATTTTCAATATTATGGGTATAACCAGGGGGAATATCGAGAACTTGAAGTTTTTCACCACTTACGTAATACTCTATAACTTCCGTTGTATTTATTTTTCTAAAGCGAATAACACCTTCACCACTTACTACTAAGAATTTTTCATTTTTAGTGTGATGCCAATGGTTACCT
>JAKJGQ010000206.1 GCA_022704305.1 Thermotogae bacterium
TACCGACATATACACTGTCTCCGTATACTGCAGGAACTGTTACAATATCTACTATTACAGGTTCTTCCCATAAAATATTTCTTTCCCATACTGTCTCTCCGCTTTCTATGTCAAGAGCATAAACTTTGGGAGCTACTCCTATATGGTCATTCCCAAATGTTCCTACATATACCAGGCTGTACTTTTCGTCTATCAACGATTTGGTTACTCCAACCGGCTGAACATTTTTATTTATCCATACTACCTTTCCTGTCTGTGCGTCAAGTTTAACCAGCATACCTTTTTTCCCGTCTCTTTTATCGTAATCCGGAATGTATATAAAACCATTATGAACCGTTATGCCTGACTTAAACTTTTCATCTGTAACTGCATACTCCCATACCGTCTCTCCGGTAAGCTTATCCAGAGCACAGATGGCACATACAGGATCTTTTTTATCTTTTTTTCTCACATCGTCACGTATTACGTAAACCATATTTTTATAAAGCTCTATGTCCAGATTTATAAGTGTCAATCCGCGACTATTTATATACCTTATCCACACAGTCTTCTTTTTTGCAAGGTCAAAGCATCCTACTCTTTCACCTGAAAATCTTACATAAAGGTAGCCGGTTGTTTCATCGTATGTAAAGTACGTTCCCTGATCAGGAGATTTATACTCTTTTCCGGGAAAGTACAGATGCCAGTATAACTCCAATGCAGGTTCTTCAAATATACTTATACATGAGGTTAGTAAAAAAAACATACATACAGTACATAATATAAGAAGTTTTTTCATCTTCTATCCCCTCCTTATATTTTGTTTCATATTGCAGTGTAGTACGCATCTGTTAATAACTCCATATCATTTCTATAAGAAGTTTTTTTACAAAAAACA
>JAKJGQ010000207.1 GCA_022704305.1 Thermotogae bacterium
CTTTTTATAATGATAAGCCTTATCCTCATAAAATAACCACAACCGCTGTATCTATTATTCAAAGAGCATTACAGCTATAGACAGTGTGTCTAATCTATTTTTGTACTCGACATACTAGAATATGACACACATAAGGGGGATTTGCTATGAAAAAACTTGTTTTTCTCCTTCTTATTTTAACGTTTTACTCAATAACTCCATATGCCAAAAAAACTCAGCTTTACGATGATTACTCAATCTTAAGTCAAAAAAGTACTTCTATACAATTTTCAAGGTCAGATTACGATATATTAGTATCTAATCCTAACATAGACTTGGACATACTAAAAGGCGACAAAACCTCTTCTGAAACGTCTGATGCAACAGAAACAATCAGCAGACTCATTATGTCAGGTTTTATATTATTGATAAGTGGAGTTATGACAATTATATATATTATTACAGTACTTCTTTGCTATGTGTGTCATGGTTGATAGAAAATATATGGGAGAATAAACCCGGAAATCTTTTTACAGACTCCCGGGTTGGGTTTATTTTTCTGATTCTTTTAAAATGTCCTGTATTTCTTTTTCACTTAGTTTAGTAAGCATTTTTATGGTTTTTATGTCTAATCCTATTTTTATTCCTTCTCTAGCCGTTTCAATTGCTTTTTTATACTCCCCTTCAAGTCTACCTTTTTCTATACCGTTCATGGTTGCCCTTTCGAGAAGTATCTCACGGTATCTTTCTGCTGACCTTTTGTCCATCAGCGCTTTTTGTCTAGCAAGATATCTCTGTCTCATCTGTTCATCTTTACTCAGTTCTTTTATCTTCTGGGCCGCCATCTTTAGCACCTCCTCACTTTCTATAAGTTCTTCTACCTTTTT
>JAKJGQ010000208.1 GCA_022704305.1 Thermotogae bacterium
TAATTTTCTACTATAGTCTCATATCCGTCCAACACAAGGCTTACAATATTGATTATTTCAAGTATGCTGTTCTTAAAGCTTTTTTTGACGGTTATCCCAATATTTTTCTTTATCCCTTGAGGGCTCGTATAAGATACTACCAGATCATATTCCGTACCGCTGCACTCTCTGGATGAGTAGACCCCGTCGGCAAGAACCTTTTGCGGTGAAAACACCTGCGATTGCTCTACAAAAGTCATGCTGCCTATAGACTGAAAGAACCTTTCTTCGATGTTATCCTTACCCTTTATCATATAAATAATATTATCAAAAACCTTTAAGATGTTAAGCGTCTTCGCAGCTATCTCTTCTTTAAAGTCAAGAATTTCAAGAAACTGTTTGGTATAAAAATGAAAAATTATCCTGTATATAGTATTTATAAAAAGTTTTTCCTCTTCCTCAACAGATGTATCCCTGGTTACGAACAAGAGAAATGTGTCATTCTCAAACGTTCCAACAGGAATAACAGCCTTGACTTTATCAAAGGCCTTATCTTGAAATTTATTATACCTGTTTATGATAATTGGAGAGCTGATCTCAATGCTGTGCATAAGCTCTTCTGAAAGCTCAAACTTATCGATATTGAGTTTTAGTCCCCCGTACTCCTCGGTTTTTAAGGCATTTCTTTCATTAACTCTATATATAGAAACACTGCAGAAGAGAAGCTCGGATATTCCCGATGCAACTATCTCCATAAATTTTTCTATGCTGAGCGGTTCTGAAAGATTTAAAACCAAGCTTTCGATAGAAGAAAGCTGATATGACAACCTGTCAATAACCGTTAAAAGCCTTTGGTTTTCGAACAATTCCTTCTCTTTTTCAAA
>JAKJGQ010000209.1 GCA_022704305.1 Thermotogae bacterium
TCATCAAGAGTGTATCTTATCTCTGCACTTGGAGTTTCACATGTAATAGTAACGTTTTGAGCATCTGTATAGGTTCCACCTGCAGGGTTCATAACCGGAGACTGGACCTTAAGAGTATAAGTCTGTGAAACAGTATCGCTGTCAGTCCAAGTAGGTTTAAAAGCTTTAGCCTTTAATATTTTGGAAGATGAGATATTAATAGCGCCTGTATATAAAGTACTGGATGTAGAGGGTTCGGTTTCATCAAGCGTGTATCTTATCTGTACATCAGCGGTTGGGCATGTAACAGTTATATTCTGAGCCACTGCGTAACTTCCTCCAGCAGGCGTAACCACCGGATTAAGAATCTTCAGCGGAACTGGTTTACTACATGATGCTAACAATATGATTAACATAACGGAAACTAAAATAACTATATTTTTACGCATTATATACTCATCCTTTAAAAAAAGTTTTATAAATAAAATTATTTATTATGTTAATTTAAAAAAACAAAAAAAATAACTTAAGTTGATCAGTATAGACATTATAAAGAATCCTATTATTTATTTTGTTTAATTATACCACGCAAAAAATTTTTTTGCATATCAATTTTTATTAAGGTTAATAATAATAAAAAAAAGATATAATTTATATAGATATTATTTATGGATGGTGAAGATAATGAAGTATATAGATATTAGAAGCGACACAGTAACCCAGCCTACCGATGCTATGAGACAAGCTATGTTTGATGCCGTGGTTGGAGATGATGTTTACGATGAGGATACCACGGTTAAGGAGCTTGAAAGAAAAGCGGCAGAGTTAACAG
>JAKJGQ010000020.1 GCA_022704305.1 Thermotogae bacterium
TGGCGGGAGATATTTCGGGATAAACCACAAGACCACACTTGGAACAAGTTTTTGAACCATCAGGATTTTCAGCAGAGATATCAGCTCCACATCTGCGGCAGAAATTATTCTTCTTATTCCAGTTTATTTTTTGATATGCTCTTGCCACAGCCGAAAACTCATCCGGCTTAAACTCGGCAAGGAGAGGTCTCATGGACGAAAAAAAGAAATCGGGTCTTTCCTGAGCATTAAGAGTTTCATACACATGGATGATATTACCAAAAATATCCTGAAGTTTTCTTGTGCAGGTAACCTCATTCTTCATGTTCTGAATATCGTTTTCCAGCGGAAGAGCTAATCTGCCGTTCACTGTCTTTACAAGTATTTTATCTTCGCAAAAAACACATCTGTATACTTTTCCCGTCTGCATCTTATTCTCCTTAATATTTCAATCTGAATCCAGACTTGCTATAAATTCAATTATTACTGCCATAAGCTCGTCAGGTCTTTCCTCTTGGGGAAGATGTCCGCATTTTTCTATCACCCTGAAAGAAGAGTTTTGGATTCTTCTTGCAAGCTCCCGGCTTTTATCTACAGGTATTATAACATCGGAATCCCCACTCAAAACCAGCACCGGACATCTTATATCTTCTACTCTTCCCGCAGAGGTTCTGTAGAATGAAGCTTTGGTAAAGCTCCATAAAGCAGTATCCCAATTGTTGATAAGAATATTTTTCCTGTATCCTTCAAGATCTTTTTCACTTATCCTTAAGGGATCATACCATGCGCTTTTTATAATGCTCTCTCCGCTGTCTTTTAAAGAACGGCTTATGAGCGGACCCAATCTTTCATACTGTGGAACTTCTGCTAGCTTTGAAAAAAAAGAGAATGAACTGTTATTATCTCCCAAAGAAGGAGCAATAAGGATTATGCCATCTATCCTTGATGGAGCCGTAAAATAAGCCCTAACAGCAATGTCTGCGCCGGCAGAGTTTGCAACAATAAAGGTTTTTTCCATTTTAAGTCTGTCCATTAACTGAAAAAATATTTCCGGCTGATATTCGTAAGAATAAGGATCTTTCTCCACAAAAGAAAGAGGTCTTGACGTAAGACCAAAAGCAGGCCTGTCATAAGAAACCACCGTTCCAAGTTTAGAAAGAGGCTTGGATATTTTCTCCCAAGTCCAAAGATTAGATCCGAATCCATGAAGTAAAATAAAATTCCTTTTTGGATCCCCCTGTTTCATCTTGTAATGAACATCGATATCTCCGACAGATAAAAAAAGACTGTCTTCATCCGCCAGAACTTTTTCATCTACAGTTCCTGCAAGCGGATCTACAGGAATGAACAACGGAACTGCAAAAAACAAAAAACTCAATATGATTATGTACTTATACATACTTCCACCCCGATCTTATTAGTCTGTTAAACCAGAAAATCGTATATAATATAGTTAATAAGAATAATTATACTTACAGGAGGAAACCATGATAAACAAAAAATCCATTGAGCATCTTAAAACAATGACTTTTGAAGGATTCATAAAGCCTGATTATGAGAAGTACTGTTTTTCAAATATTCCTTATACCATCTTTTCATATCTTGCAGAAAACGGAAATAGACATAACCTTCTCCCCCAGGATACTGCCATTGATGCTAAAAAAAAGTATGACAAGGTTATATTCATTCTTATAGATGCCTTTGGCTGGAATTTGCTTGAAATGTTTTCAGACAGCTTTCCTGTATTAAAGGAACTGCTTGTAAACGGTAAAACCTCAAAACTTACTTCACAGTTCCCCTCAACCACAACTGCTGAAATAACAACCCTTCATAGCGGAATGCAGGTTCAGCAGCACGGCATAATGGAATGGTTCTACTATGAACCTGAATTTGACGATATCTTTGCACCATTTATGTACAGACTGCCGGCACAGAAAAACACTGTACTGAGCAGAACATCTGATACTATAGATAAAGTTTTTGATTTTGACAATATCTACTCTGTTTTTAAAGAAAACAGTATTGAATCTTTTCTCTTCATGCCTGCCTCAATTGTCAACTCCCCATACACCAGAAAAGCTGTCAGAAACTCCATACCTGTAAGCTACACAACTTTTGCACAGGGATTATCCGAACTGCTTCAAATGGTGACAGAGCAGGAAAAAGGCTATTTTCAGTTCTATTATTCTGAATTGGACTCCATATGTCACCTGTACGGACCATACTCCAAGGAAGCACAGGCACAGCTGACATGCTTTATGAACTCGCTGGAGGAAATACTTTTTAAAAAACTCCCAAGAGATGGAAAAACTCTTTTTATACTTTCTGCCGATCATGGTCAGACAACTGTAAAGCTTGACCAGGGAGTATATATAAACAGTATGGAAAATGTCGTCGCTGCGCTTAAAAGGAACTCTGCTGCAAGGCCTTTGACTCCGGGCGGTTCTTACAGAGACTTTTTTATCCATGTTCAGCATAATATGATTGATGAAATAACTTCAATTCTTGCAAAAAATCTTGAATCTACAGCAAAAGTCGTTAAAACAAAGGAACTGATAGAACGGAATTTTTTTGGTTCCTACGGTGCAAGTAAAAAATTTTTATCAAGAGTCGGAGATATCTGTATACTTCCTTATCAGAATAAAGGGGTATGGTGGTATGAGGAAGATACCTTTTCAATGGACTTCAAAGGTATGCATGGTGGGCTGACCAAAGAAGAAATGGAGATCCCATACATCCTTTACGAACTTTAATTCATGACTCATAAATCATTTTTACCGTCATCCCGCCATCAACAACAAAGTTTGCACCGGTTATAAAACCAGCTTCACTACTTGTAATAAACAGACACAGCCCGGCGACGTCAGACGGAATACCGACTCTTGCGGCAGGATGCTGAAGATGATCTACAATTCTCAGCTCCTGACCCTTTGTTTCTATCCAGCCCGGAGAAACTGCATTTACTCTTATACGCCTTTCGCTCAGACTGACCGCCAAAGATCTTGTAAGACCAAGAAGACCTGCCTTGGAAGCATCGTAGGCCTCGCTGTCACCCTCGGACATCAAGGCTCTTGTGCTTGAGATGTTTACTATACTTCCGCCTGAAGGCTTTATATGTTCAAGGGCATACTTGCTGCAAAGAAAAGGTCCAGTAAGATTTATATCTATAACCATCTGCCAGTGATTCAAAGTCATTTCCTGAATGTTAATCTTATCAAATACCCCTGCATTGTTTATAAGCACATCAATTTTTCCGTATTTTTGACCGATAAAGTTCATTAGCGATATTACATCCTCCTCTTTTCGGACATCTGTTCTGAAAAATTCACAGTCCCCTGCACAAGATAGGATTTCATCTTTGGTTTTTATTGCGCTATCTATATCTGTATCGGCTATAACAACGCTTGCAGCCTCTGCTCCGTATGCTTTTGCTATCTCCTTACCAATGCCGGTAGCTCCTCCGGTAACCACAACAACCTTATACTTATACCTTTCCACTTTTTATCGCCTTCACTCAATGCTAAGGCCGTCACAGACCTTTTCGCTAAGATAATAGTATGCGTCTAAAATCCAGGGATGTAAGACTTTTCTGTCTGCATCCTTCAAAAAATACTTTATATACTCATAACATGCTTTTTCAAGACTGACACCAGAATATTTTTTCATCTTTCCATACCATTCTGATTTTTGATCATCTTCCCACGAAAGCTTGTCACTTATGAAAAGAATCATATCCATTACGGACGGATTTTTTTTCAGAGTGCTATGACACCCCACAGCACTTAAAATATCTTTTGCATCAATATCAAAGATGTCCTTTACCATAAATGCCGATACTTTCTGATGTAGAACTCCGGGATTCGCATATTCCTGAGCAAGTATCTCCACAGAAAGCATTTCCAAAAGTTCGACTTTATTTTCATCAGAAAGAACTCTCCCTGTGTCATGAAGAAGTCCGCACATCCAAGCGCTCTTTGCGTCAACTTTATAGATCATGGCTAGTTCACGTGCCGCCTGCGAAACCCTAATGCTGTGCTGGGCAGTATCTTCACAACCGTTGATATTAAAAAAATCAATAACATCTTTCTCAATATTCCCGCTTAAAAAAGGAACTATAATCTTTTCAGAAAGAAATTCATTCATATATATCCCCCGTTAAATTAATTTCAACTCGGATATTTCATATCCGTTGGATGTTTTGTATCCGCTCGGATGTTTTGTATCCGTTGTTTATACCATTATAACAAACTACCTTTCATTTATTTCCATCCTTAAAAATAAAGTG
Source organism: Thermotogae bacterium (assembly GCA_022704305.1). Taxonomy (GTDB): domain Bacteria; phylum Thermotogota; class Thermotogae; order Petrotogales; family Petrotogaceae; genus UBA5851. The sequence continues at coordinate 4,265 of JAKJGQ010000020.1, forward strand.
TGGCACATTCCGCTCGGATGTTTTGTATCCGCTCGGATGTTTTGTATCCGCAGAATATACCGCACTTTATACCTAAAATTAATTTGCGGTTTTTACAATTCTAAACCCTACATTAGTTGATCTGTTATTGGGAGAAATGTAGTACCTATAGGCTGTATGCGTATACCATAAGCTGTTGTGTACGCTCCCTCCACGAAAGGTACGGTCATTACCTGGATTTGAATTATAAGGATTCACGGCAGGAGAGTTTTCATAGTACTTTCCATCATACCAGTCCATACACCATTCAGATACATTTCCGCTCATATCGTATATACCCAGCTCATTGGGCAATTTGGTTCCAACATCACAGATACGGCTATACGCATTTCCGTAGTACCACGCCACGTCACCTATGTTGTCGCTTCCGCTGTACTTAAATCCTTTACTTTTATTTCCCCCCTTGGCTGCGTACTCCCACTCCGCTTCTGTAGGAAGACGGTATCCTTCGACCAGGCTTGGGTCTGTGGTTATATTTCCGCTTGAGTCAAGAAAGTTTCCGTCACTATCGTATGCTTTTGCTAATCCTTCCTTTTCACTACGCCAGTTACAATAGCCTATGGCATCGTACCAACTTACATCAATTACAGGCTTGAGTCCCCTGCCATATCTGTAATCATCTGGTTTACCGATTTTTGTTTCATAACAGTACCTATCGTACTGTTCAAAGGCTACTTCATACTCTCCGATATAAAAGTCGTATGTGAAAGTTACAGTATGTACGGGTAATTCCCAATCATATGCGCTTTCCATCATGTTCCCCATCTGAAAGCTGCCTTTTTCGACCAGAACTGTTCCTGGCATTATGAATACCAATTCTGTGTGTACCTCGTTAACCCTATTGGTTCCTACTTTTATTATCGGTAGATTTTCCAGTCTTTTGCTTTTTTTTATGTTTTCTGTTTTTATAACACGGAACCCAACAAAAGGATTGCCTTTTATCTGGGAACTGCTCTTACGGGCAGCTGTGCGTACCTGCATAAAACTGCTTTTAAAGCCACCTCCGCGTTCAATAATATAGGCAGAAAAGTTGTAAGGATTGGTCTGATTTGCCGAAGAATAGATGTAATAACTATCGCTGCACCATTCAGATACATTTCCGCTCATATCGTATATCCCCAGCTCGTTTGGTTTTTTGGTACCCACTTCATGAGTAGTACCACCGGAATTATATGCATACCATGCCACATCATCATCTTTGTTACTTCCGCTGAACTTATATCCCTTGCTTTTGCTTCCTCCCTTTGCGGCATACTCCCACTCTGCCTCTGTAGGAAGACGGTATCCTTCGACCAGGCTTGGATCTGTGGTTATCTTTCCGCTTGAGTCAATAAGGGTTCCGGTTTCATCGTATGCTTTTGCTAATCCTTCCTTTTCACTCAGCCAGTTACAGTATTCTATAGCATCGTACCAGCTTACATTAATTACAGGTCTGTTGCCTCTGCCCCACCCAATGTCATACGGTGTGGCTTTTTTTGTCTCCTCACAGTATCTGTCATACTGGTCAAAGGTTACTTCATACTTGCCTATACAGAAATCGTATGTAAAAGTTACGTTGTGTAATGGTTTTTCATTTTCGTCTCCCTCTATAAATAAATTTCCCATCAGAAAACTGCCTTTTTCCACCAGAACCATTTCAATGTTTTGATCTTGCAATATCTCCTGACTTTTTACAGGTACAGCCAGTATAAGAAGTACAAGAACCATCACTGTAATAGCTTTCTTCATTTCAGCTCTCCTTTCATACTTTTGATTTAACAATTATTTTCTATATACTCGTCTTTTTATTTTTTATAACAATCCACTATAATAAATCTTACCATATTTTTATGAGGTAAATCGACATATGAAACTTACAGTGACTATACCTTTTCATTTACTGTAAAAAGAAGAAGTTCAAAATCCAAGCAGTCTGAATCTGATGAAGATCGCTACATCGATCTAGGCGGCTTCTTCCGTATAGTCAGAACAGTTCCGGATAGTAACTGAGCCTATGCATAGTTTCTCTTAAACCAAAAAGTTAAGAAAAATTCTCCTTTACGGTATAATTAATGTGGATATTAAAAGCCGAAGGAGACAATATGAAAATACTTGTTGTTGACGATGAGCAGAGCATACTTGATCTTGTACGCATGTCCTTGATACTTGAAAATTATGACGTAATAACCCTAGACAGCGGTAAGGATTTTTCATCGGTCATCGAACACGAAAATCCTGATTTTATAATCCTTGATGTAATGTTGGGCATATACGACGGACTGAACCTTCTTAAAGAACTAAGAAGTAGCGGTGTAGATACACCCGTTATCCTGTTGACCGCCAAAAGCCAGATAAATGACAGACTTATGGGTCTTTACTGCGGGGCTGACGATTATATATCAAAGCCCTTTGACAGCAGAGAGCTCATTCTCAGAATAAAGGCCATTGAAAAAAGAATGGACAGAAATCATTCTCAAAAATCATGCGTACTGAGCAGTGGTTTTCTACGTATGGATCAGTCTGCAAGAAAGGCTTTTATAGACGGTAGCGAAGTGTATCTGACAAAGAAGGAGTTTGATGTTCTGTTCCTGCTTGTAAAAAATAACGGAACTGTATTCAGGAGAGAAGAACTTCTTACACAGGTGTGGGGTTATGACAGCAGTATAGACACACGTGCACTTGATGCTCTGATACAGAGAATTCGTAAAAAGCTAGGAATACACGGTGAGAGTATTGTAACTTTATATGGCATCGGATATAAGTTTGAGGTTCAATAAGATGCGTTTTTCCCTCAGATCAAAAATAATTATCCAGAATGCCATGATTCTTATTCTTCTCTTTTCAGCCATATTTTTCATAATAACCAACACATTGTACTCTACGGTCATAAACAAGACGGTTGAGTCTTTGAACTCCGATCTTTCCTTTTATCAAAAGTATATCTCCGGTTTTATTGCCAACAAGACACTTTCACAGGCACTCGATTCATTCGTTTCAAAGAGTCCTTTTCTTTGTGCATACATAGGAAATAAGCTTGGTATTCAGACTGAGATTTATAATAACAGAAAAGATCTTTTGGGTATATCTTACCCAAAGAATTTGTATTATGTATATCAGGATGTATACTATGCTTCGAATGGAAAAAGAACCTACATAATAAAAAACACCGGCGGAACACAGACACTTTTTATATCCTGTCCCATCTATCATGAAAACGAAGTGATCGGATGTTTGAGATATGTATATCCTCTCGTACAGGAAATGGAGCTTCTTTATAAAAACACATACGTCATTCTGCTTCTTGGAGTTGTTTCTCTTTTGACAGGCGGAGTAATAAGCTATTTTTACGCTTATTCAATAACCAGACCTCTCGTAAAGCTTAAGGATGAAGCGGACAAAATTGCTGAAGGGACTTTCAATGCAAGGATTTCTATTTCTTCTAACGATGAGATACAGGATTTAAGCAGTTCCTTTAACGTCATGGCCGAAAAGCTCAGCAAATACATAGATAATCTTAAGCAGGAAAAACAGAAACAGAAAAGATTTGTTGATAATGTAGCACATGAGCTTAAAACTCCTCTCACCTCCATAATAGGATACTCTGATATTCTGCCCAAGATTAAAGATAAAAAGGATTTTGATACAGCAACCGGATATATAAACCAGCAGGGGAAAAGACTTCTTGAGCTTGTAGAAGAAATGCTTTATATGTCAAACCTTGGGAGGAATGAGTTTGAACTGAATCTTTCCGTTTTCAATATAAAAAAAGCCGTCCTTGAGTGTATTCAGGCACTAAAACCAAGACTTGACAAGTTCGGCATAAAAACTGAAGCAGCTTTGGAAAATTCTTACGTACTTGCCGATTATGCAAAGACTCAGGAAGTACTCATGAATATACTTGATAACTGCATAAAACACAGCGACTGCACCGTGATACACATAAACACAGAATCATCAAAAGACACATATCTTCTGGATATCATAGACAACGGCGATGGCATAAGTAAAGATGACCTAGAAAAAATTTTTGAGCCTTTCTATACTACCGGAAAAAATCAGAAGAAGAGTTCCGGACTGGGTCTTTTTATTGCCAGAGAGATTATGAAAAAACAGAACGGAAGTATAAATATCATTAGCGAGGAGAACAACTATACACGTGTAACTCTTTCTTTGCGTAAAGGAGATGGTCTGTCTGAATAAAAAACTTTTCTTGGCAGCCATGAACTTTTTTCTTGTTCTGTTTCTAATTTTTTTCTTCGGTCTCAAATCAATATATGAAAAGTTTGACAGACCTGTTTTTATAGATTCGGTACAGTCATCTTCCAGCAGGCTTGAGGAGAGTATCCCTCTCAAAATTGAGTTCAGTATGGATGGAAAAAAGTATAAGTTGGAGAATCCTGAGGTAATAATAGATTTATGGTCCAGAATCAGATCTCTTCCTTACTATACCGAAAATACCATCCCTTCTGATGGGGAACAGTCAGTAACAGGAGAGTTTTATTTTCTTGACAACAACACCAGCAGCTTTATTCTTAACAAAGATCTGAGAATAGACGGGTACTACTACGGCAGTGAAAATAACCCTGTAATAAGTTATTTCAAAGATATACTGGAAAAAATATCGGAAGAACAGTCTTTAAAGTAATATAGTATTGTCTACAGTCAATAAAAGCCTTTTAATAGAGAATTTTTCGTTTTTATTACGGAAAATTCTTTTTTATTACAAAAATGTTTTTTATTACAATTTTAATACATTTCAAAAAGATTTTTATTAGAATTTTCCGTTAAAATCTATATAAACTCTAAAAAAAGGGGGCAATACTGATATGAAAAAGTTTTTAGCATTTTTAGGAATACTTCTTTCTGTAAGTGCTTTGTTTGCAGAGCTTATAGTTTATTCAAGCGTGGATGAGGCAAATGCACGAAAGATTCTTAACAAATTTTCCGAAGAAACAGGTGTAAAGGTAAAGTTTGTTTTTCTTTCTTCCGGACCGGCTTTAACAAGGCTTGAAGCTGAAAAGACCAATCCACAGGCAGACGTGTGGTTCGGCGCTCCGATGTCAAACCACATTCTTGCAAAAGAAAAGAAACTTACTACGCCTTACAACCTCAAAATTGAAAATATAAGCCAGGATTTTTATGACGGCGAAGGATACTATCACACTTTTTATATGAATCCTATTGGAATCGGTGTAAATCTTAAGGTTATGGAACAGATAAAAGCAGCTGTCCCAAAAACATGGCAGGATCTCACCAAATATGTATATACCAATATGATACAGTATCCGAATCCTCAATCTTCGGGAACGGCATACTCTTTTATAACCGGATTGGTTAAGATTTACGGCGAGGATGAAGCCTTCAACTATTTAAAGAAGATAGCTAAAAATGTTCAGTCTTATACCCAGTCAGGAACAGGACCATCAAAAACCGTCGGAGTAGGTCAGGCAGGTATCGGAATACAGTTTACTCCTGCTTTCTTTGAGTTCAAAGATCAGGGATATCCTATAGAAATAGTCTTCCCTGAAGACGGCGTTCCTTACGAATCGGCATGTGTCTCAATAGTGAACGGAACCAAAAATATGCAGGAAGCCTCCAAGCTGGTTGACTGGCTCATGTCCAAAAATGGTCAGCAGGCAATTGTGGATGCCAAAACCTATTTTTATCCTGTAAGAAGCGATGTAAACTTCGGAAACCTGCAGCCACTTTCAACCATTAAGCTTATAACGGTTGATGAGAAATGGGCCGCAGATAACAAAAAACGCCTTACTGACAAATGGATAGAATTGGTACTTCCGGTAAAATAAAAACAGGGGGATTAACTTCCCCCTTTTTTGGAGGGAAAGATGACCTTGATAAAAGAGGAAAGTAAGAACCGGTTTAAAGCTCTTCTTAAAAATCCGACAGTTCTTGTTCTGGTTATACTAATTTTTATAGCACTTTTTATTTTTATAGTCTATCCGCTTATAAAGGTTTTTCAAACAAGTTTTACAGACAGCAACGGCAATTTTTCGCTTGAAGTGTATAAAACCGTTTTTAAAAGCGGGTATATACGCCAGGGTTTCTACAATTCTATCCTTGTAGCGGTACTTACCGCAGTGATAGGAACTTTTCTGGGTTTTCTCTACGCATATGCAATAAACAGGGCAGGACTTCCTTTTAAACGTTTTTTTAAGGCTGTCGCCCTCATGCCTATGGTATTTCCACCGTTCATAGGAGCACTTTCCATAATAATGCTTTTTGGCTTTAACGGCCTCATAACGGCAGGAATTTTTGGTGTGAGAAACTTCCCGGTCTATGGACTGTGGGGGCTTATGATAGCACAGACCATTTCGTTTTTCCCGGTAGCGTTTATAACTCTGGACGGAGTTATATCGACAATATCCCCCACTCTTGAAGATGCTGCCTTTAACTTAAAAGCCAACAGGCTTCAGGTCTTTTTCAAAGTGATACTTCCCCTTTCTGTTCCGGGAATTGCAAGCACCATGCTTGTTCTTTTCATAGAGTCACTTGCCGATTTTGGAAATCCTTTAATCCTTGCTGGTTCAAGATTTCCGATTTTATCGGTTCAAGCATACCTTCAGATAACCGGAATGTTTGATCTGAAAAGCGGTGCAGCAATGGCTGTATGGCTTTTACTACCAAGTCTCATAGCTTTCATACTTCAAAAATATTGGATAGGAAAGAAAAAGTACATAACCGTTTCGGGAAAACCTACGACTTCGTCTATAAAAAGCGTAAGTCCTTTTGCAAAATGGCTGCTTTTCCTTTTTGTACTTTTAGTAAGTTTATTTATACTTCTGATATATGTAATAATTTTTTTCGGAGCATTCTCCAAGATATGGGGAATGAACAATACTCTGACTCTTGAAAACTTCAGATATGTTCTTGATGTGGGCATTGAGTCAATAAAGGATACTCTTACGCTTGCCCTTACATCTACTCCCATATCAGCCGTGCTGGGAATGATAATCGCCTTTTTGCTTGTGCGGAAAGTATTTCCGGGAAAAAGAATTATGGAGTTCACATCTTTACTCAGCTTTGCTGTTCCGGGAACGGTAATCGGCATAGGCTACATTCTGGCTTTCAACAATAAGCCCCTCCTGCTTACCGGAACTCTTACCATACTTGTGCTGAACTTTGTATTCAGATATATTCCCGTAGGTATTCAATCCGGAACGGCTCTTTTAAACCAAGTCGACCCGGCAATCGAAGAGGCTGCATATACTTTGGGTGCAGATGACAGAACTGTTTTTGGAAAGGTTACCCTTCCGCTCATAATACCTGCTTTTTTTTCTGCCTGCGTCTACTCTTTCGTACGCTCTATGACGGCTATAAGTGCTGCTATCTTTCTTGTGTCAGCCAACTGGAACCTTATGACCGTTCAGATTCTTTCGCAGACAGATTCCGGAAGACTTTCCGAAGCATGTGCGTTTTCGGTAATACTTATTCTGATAATATTTGCATTTATGGGCATTCTGAAACTTTTTCTGAAAAATAAAGTATCCTTAATCAACGGACAGAGGTGATATCTTTGAGTCTTGAACTTAAAAACATAAGAAAAGTATTTAAAAGCGACGGAGTTGAAAACGTTGCGGTTGAAGATTTTAATCTTTCCATAAACAAAGGCGAGCTTGTCACTTTTCTTGGCCCGTCAGGCTGCGGAAAAACAACAACGCTTAGAATGGTATCAGGATTTGAAGTTCCCTCGTCAGGAAAAGTCATCCTGGAAGGAGCAGATATTACCAATGACCCTCCCAACAAACGGGATATATCTATGATGTTCCAGAGTTATGCGCTTTTTCCTCATCTGAATATAAGAGAAAACATAGAGTTTGGACTTAGAATTAAAAAACTTCCCAAAAATATAGTCAAACAGAAAGCCGACAAGATAATAGAGCTTACGGGACTTAATGGAATGGAAAAGCGCAGACCGGATCAGATATCCGGCGGACAGCAGCAGAGAGTGGCTCTCGCCAGATGCATAGTTATGGAACCCAAGGTTCTGCTTTTTGACGAACCTCTTTCCAACCTTGATGCTAAACTGCGTGAAAATATGAGGCTTGAAATAAGAAGAATCCAGAAAGAACTGAATATTACCAGCATATACGTTACTCACGACCAGACAGAGGCTATGAGTATTTCCGATAAGGTAGTTATAATGGACAAGGGAAAGATAATGCAAGTAGGATCACCTTTTGAGGTATATGCTTACCCTGAAAACAGGTTTGTTGCCGATTTTATCGGAACTGTCAACATTATAAAAACCAAGGTTATCTCACAGGAAGGTACGCAGATAAAAGTTTTCAGCAAAGAACTGAATCAAACTTTCTACGGTACTACCAAAAAAACCTTTAAAGAAGGAGATGATACAAACATCATCCTGCGTCCTCAGGCTATAAGTCTGGAAAAAGAGAACCGCGAGAATATGTTCAGCGGAAAAATAGAAAAATATGTCTTTCTGGGCTCACATTTTGAGTATGATGTAAAACTATCCGGCGGACAAAGCGTACATGTTCTTTCATATAACTCCATGGAAAACCAGCTCCCTGTGCTTAACCAAGATATAAACCTATATTTTAGTCAGAAAAGCACTTGGGTGATAGGCGCTATATAATTTAACATACGATACAGGACAGCCACTTGCAATTTTTACAAAAATATGTTATAAGGTAAGATAATCTTATAAAAATAAAGGAAGTGGTTTGTCTTGATAGACCCTCTGGAGTACTACGACGACTTTTATCTGCAGGAAAATGCTTTTTATGCTCTTCACAGAACAAACGAAGATGACGCTTTTTCTGACAGTCTTGCAATAGAAAGCCTTAATTATGCGCAGCTTAGACGCGATGAAAAGACCAATGAGTATTATTTTGATCTTTTTCATGAAAGAATCGATTTGGAAACTGCCATAAACCTTTCCAGGGAAGGAACCCTGATATTCGATTACTTAGGTACCGATAAAGAATATGATGGATTCTTAAGCAGAATCTGATATAGATGAATTGCAGATGCTATGGCATCTGCAATTTTTATTTTTTTACATTGTATAGTGTATAATTTTTATAAGAAAACTCTTTTAGGAGGGAATTTACTTTGAAAAAGAAGCTGCTTTTTAGTGTTATCTCTTTGATCTTATTATTTGTAATGTCTTCATGCATGCCCAACGATAAGGATCTCCATACCGTTACTTTCAACAGCAACGGCGGTTCAAACCAGGCTGTTCCCCAGACAGTAAAAGTCCGTGACGGCCAGCCTATCATAAACCTTCCACAGCCGCCTGTACGAGGACGTCTGAGCTTCGAATCATGGGATACCAAGGCCGACGGTTCAGGATATACAGTAGACGCAATGACCAAGATCGGAGAAGACTTAACTGTTTATGCGCAATGGTGGCTCTCCAGTTACTCCTACAGTCAGAATAAAAATAAGGGCATTAAAAGTATAAGCTGGTTTCCGTACAACAACTATGAGTATATAGTAATCCATGTGGAAACAGATCCATACTACGCAATAGATACGATTGACATCAAAATGGATGGCGTCGATTATAAAACTACCCAGGAATGGTCTAAAATACTTTTTGATCCCTTTTTGGATTCTATGTTTAAACTAACTATAACAGCAGTTGCAACACCCACCACCTGAAAAAATCATTTTAATGCAGATACTTAAGTATCTGCATTTTTTTTGCTTGACATTTGTCTGGAAATGAGTTATCATTCATATGAATATATATTCATATGTTCATATAATCTACTGAATACTTTGCAGATAAGAAGAGGTGAATTATGGAGTACGAAGAGAAAATTCCTTCCTGTGACTGCGTTTCAGAACACAGGGATATTGTGGAAAAAGTCCGTAAAGAAATGTCTGATGATGAAATTATCTATGATATGGCAGAGCTTTTTAAGGTTTTCGGTGACAGTACAAGAGTAAAGATTCTTGATGCTCTTTTTGTGAGCGAAATGTGTGTATGTGACCTTGCAAGTGTGCTTGAAATGAAGCAGTCCGCCGTATCTCATCAGCTTAGAATACTTAAGCAGGCACGGCTCATAAAATTCCGCAAGGAAGGAAAGGCTGTTTATTACTCTATGGCCGACGAGCATGTACGAAAGATATTTGATCAGGCCATAAATCATCTTGAAGAGTAGGTGTCCTATGAAAAAAATAAAAAAAGAAGTGACCCTTCAGGGACTTGACTGTGCCAACTGTGCAAGAAAGATTGAGGAACGGGTAAACAAAATAGATGGGGTTGACAAAGCCACTCTGAACTTTATGACCAAAACCCTTAGTATAGAAATATCCGGGCAGGAAAATATGGCGGCTATAATGCTCAAAACCAATTCTATAGTAAAAAAACTGGAACCTGATGTAGAAATAGTTGAAAACATATCTCAAAAGCAAGAAGAAGAGCTTAACAAGCTTTCCAAAAAAGAACTGTATGCTTTTACAGCAGGAGTTGCGGTATTTTTGTGTGCTCTTGCTTTCAGAGCTAACCATTATATGAGCGTGCTTCTGTACGCATGTGCATATATAATAATCGGATGGGATGTAATCATAAAAGCCTATAAGGGGATTTCTGCTAAAAATATTTTCAATGAAAATTTTCTTATGACTGTGGCATCTTTGGGTGCATTTGCAATAAAAGAGTATCCTGAAGCGGTTGCCGTAATGATTTTTTATAAAATAGGCGAGTTCTTCCAGAATATGGCGGTAAAAAATACTAAAAACTCCATAAAAGCTCTGCTTGATCTTAAGCCGGAGTATGTAAACGTAATAAGGGACGGTAAAACTGTACAGGTTTCTCCTCAAACCATAAGCACGGGTGATGAGTTCGTGGTAAAGCCGGGGGAAAAAATACCGCTTGACGGAGTTATCGTACACGGAAGTTCTTATGCTGATACGAGCGCTATAACCGGTGAGTATATGCCTGTTGGCATAGTCCGTGGTGACGAGGTTCTTTCCGGGTATGTAAATCAGAGCTCTCTTATTACAGTAAAAGCTTCAAGACCATTTACTGAGTCAACGGTATCAAAAATAATAGAGATGGTTCAGAACAGCGCTGAAAAGAAGTCCAAAACAGAACAGTTTATAACTAAGTTTGCAAGATACTATACCCCTGCGGTTCTCATAGCGGCATTATTGACAGCAGTTATTCCTCCGGTATTTTTAGGACAGCCTTTTTCAGAATGGCTTTACAGGGCACTTATATTTCTTGTTGTTTCCTGTCCCTGCGCACTTGTTCTCTCGGTACCCCTTGCATACTTTGCCGGAGCGGGTGTGGCATCCAAAAAAGGTATACTGCTGAAAGGAACTAATTACCTTGAGGGGCTAAATGCCATTGACAGCGTTCTTTTTGATAAAACAGGAACCCTTACAAGTGGAGAGCTTGAAATAACGTCAATTATACCGGCAGAGGGATACACTCCCCAATCATTGCTTTTTTATGCGGCTGTATGTGAAGTTCATTCTTCACACCCCGTTGCAGTTTCAGTAATAAAGAAGTATACAAAAGATTATGGAACGATAGACGAAAAAAAGATAGAAAAGTATGAAGAAGTTATGGGAAAAGGTATAAAAGCCACATATGAAGGTGTTGAGCTGATTTGCGGAAGATATGAGTATCTAAAGGAAAGTATCTCTGTTTCTGAAACAAATCTTACCGGAGCAACCGACGGCAGGAGCTGCATATATATAGCTGTTGCAGGAAATTATGCGGGAAAGATATCCTTCAGTGACTCTGTCAAACCACAGACCGTTCAAACCATAAAGTTTTTTGCAGATCAGAAGATCGAAACCTATATACTAACAGGCGATAAAACAGAAAGCGCACTTGAGGTTGCTTCACAACTCGGAATCAAAAAAGAGAATGTTTTTTCAAAACTTCTCCCCGGTCAAAAACTTGAAGTACTGGATAAGATGCTTCAAAGAAAAAAGAAAAACCACAGTGTCGTATTTGTGGGCGATGGCATAAACGACTCGCCTGTAATGGCAAAGGCAGATATCTCATTATCTATGGGAAAAGCCGGAAGTCAGGCAGCTGTTCAGGCCTCGGACATAGTAATAATGAACGATAATCCGGCAAGTATTATAAATGCAATAAAAATTGCCAGAATCACTCAAAAAACCGCTGTTGTCAATATAATTTTTTCAATTGCAGTAAAAGCATCGGTTATAGTCTTAAGCACATTCGGGCTGACCAATATGTGGCATGCCATATTTGCGGATGTAGGAGTAGCCCTTATTGCAGTTTTAAACTCTTCAAGAATTTTATTTAAAAAGATATGATCAAGACCCGCCTTTACATTTTTCTATAAGCAGGTTAAGAGCTGCTTCAAAGTTTGAATCATCCTGTTTGGTTCTTTTTTTAGGACCCTTGGTATAGTTTCCGCTTCTTCGTTCTTTCATGCCTATGTGTCTTTGCATAAGAAGTGAATCTATATTGCTTTCATCATAGAGCATGCCTGAAAAACTCAATACGTAAGTCCGTTTGGCAAGAGCCATCGCCGCTAGGCCATAGTCATTGGTTATGATTATATCACCTGCACAGGCATGTTTAATTATTTCAAAATCGGCAACATCTCTGCCTGAAGAGACCATTATTATTTTTGAGTATTCAGAACGGACGATGTGACTATCGTTTATAAAGTACATAACGGCAAGTTCATGCCTTTTGGCGGTTGTTTCTGTTAACTCCCTTACCGGGCAAGCGTCGCCATCAACAAGAATTTTCAAAAATACATCTCCTTGATATCCCGGCCATATGCGCCGGGTTTTATTTTAAAAATGAGTACCACTGTAAAGTTTGATTTTGAAAGAGTTATAATTTAAGTACCATAGAAAGGGGGTCTCTTATGAGCAACCTAAAAAAACTTTTGTTTATCTTTTTTATACTTTCATCTTCTTTCATATTTTTTTCATGTATGCTTTTCAAAAAACCCCAGGCCGTGGACGGAGCATATATTCTTGTTATAAACCAGGGCACCGATACCGCCGTAAAGCAAGATACGGGCGTAGTATACAACCGTGAAGCAGACGGAATATATGAACCCGCACAGACCTTCAGGAACAGTGAAAATAAAAGTATATATCCCATAGACAGAATTATCGGCACAGATATGTTGCTGACCAACAGAATGCCTATCCTATCTTCCAAAGGTGAACCTCCAAAACTGAATGATATAAAAGATTTTATTACCGAGAACTATGAAACGGGTAAAAAAGATACAGTTCAGGCTCGGCTTCTATCAATGACAGCTCACTGTTATGTCTGGGTAGAAGTATCTTATCCGGCAAAAATAACATCCGGTCAGACCGATAAACTGGCTGAGGAGTTTGAAAAGAATATTTATCCTTTAATATATACTCACTTTGTGGATAAAACAGATCTTGAATCTATAGGAGCAGTTTCTCTGCTCTGTTATGACATAAAGGACGGCTTCAGCGGTTCCGGAGGCTTTGTGGCGGGGTACTTTTCTCCGGCGGATCTTTTAAATTATACAACTTCCAATAAATGTCCCTTATTGTATATAGACATCTATCCTCTTATGATGGACAGGTTTGGAGTATATAAAATTGAAAATGCTTTTTCTACTATAACACATGAACTTCAGCATCTGTCAAACTTTTATGTAAATTGGATAAAAGAAGAAGCTTCAATTCAAAGTCTGTGGATAGACGAAGGGCTTTCCATGGCAGCCGAAGATCTTTATGAGGGCACACAAACATCAAGAATAACTTACTACAACGGCTCTGACAACATACGCAACGGAAAGGTTCCCCTTATCCAAAACAGATCCGATCTGTTCTGGCTGGATAATTACAGCTTATCTTATCTGTTTTTCCAGTATCTTTATTCACAAACAGCTGACAGTACACTCTACAAAAAAATCATATACAGTTCTTTCAATGATTTCAAAGCTCTGGAGGAAGTTTTCGGAAAAAGCATCTCTGAGCTTATGACCGACTTCAGAATAGCCTTATTTCTTAATAAACCTTCTGGAAAATATGGTTTCAATAGTAAGGACGGTTTTGATGCCATAGCGGCTTTAACCTCATATAATTATGAACGGTATCTTGAGGCAAGCGCTGGATTTGTTATTAAGGCTCCTACTGACAGGCCTTTTGAACTTCCGGAAAAGTACGGACCGGATATCAGATTCTACGGAATCAATCCTTAACCCTACGTGATGATATCCAGTTTATTCCCATTACTCCGGCTATTATAAAAAACATTCCGCATATATGATACCAAAAAAGTATCTCTCCTCTTATCAAGGCTCCTGCTGCCACCGAAACAACCGTTGTAAGGTTCCCAAAGATAGATGATACTATGGGGGATACTTTGCTCAGCATATAGTTAAGCAGTATGAAGTTGACCGCTGATGAAAGAACTCCCAGATAAAGTGCGGCCGCAAATACCTGAGGATTAAGCATCACACTGTAGTCAATACCTTTATCGATAAGTCCCGCTGCATTAAAGAAGATCATGGCACAGAACATCATAAAAAAAGTAATCTCAAACGGATTGAACTGTGCAGATAGTTTTTTTGAAAGAAGTGAGTACCCGACTGCTGAAAATACTGCAAGGAAAAGGTACAGATCACCAAGTATACTTGAGTTTGACAGATTGATTCCTATTATCATAAGCGCACCCAAAAGACTAAGAGCCATAAAAATAACCTGTGCCGGTCTTATCTTTTCGCGCAGAAAGATTCTTGAGGCTATAAGGGTAAAGATCGGAAGGGTAGACACTATTATTCCGGCCTGGGAGCTTGATGTGTGAACCAGTCCCAATGTTTCAAATATAAAGTAAAGAACGGGTTGGAAAATAGCAAGGGGTAAAAGCTTGTAATAAGGCTTTTTGGTTAATTTAACTTTTAAAAAAAACAGTATGGCTGCCATACTTAAAAAAGATACCGTGAACCTTATTGCCAGAAAATCAAAAACGTTGACAAAGTCCAGTGCGTTCTTGGTAAAAAGAAAAGAAAGACCGAATACCACTGAGGTTATAGTACCGCATAATGCGACTTTTAAAGTTGTTTTGCCCATAGTACCCCCGGTTTTGCTTAATCCCAAAATTGGTTAAGCAGGCTAATTAATAAAAGCATTTTATCATATACCTCTTTAAAAGATACTGCTTTTTATGTTAAAATTAGTTTGTACCGTATATTATAAAAACCATGCTTCTTTTCACAGAAGCATGGTTTTATTCTTTACATCTTTTTTAAAAGAGTTTCCACCACATCAGCCACAGTTTTTATCTTTTCAAGTTCACTGTCGGCTATGGCTGTTCCCAGACTGTTCTCTATTTCCATAGCAAGGTCTACCAGCTCCAGCGAGTCAGCCCCCAGATCATCGGTAAGTACAGCCTGCATGGTTACTTTTTCTTTTTCAACATCCAGTTTTTCACAAATAATATCTCTCACCTTATCAAAAAGCTCTGTTTTGTTCATTTTTTTCCTCCTGTACATTTGATATATTTTATATGGAGATTCCTCCGTCTACCCTTATTACCTGTCCTGTTATAAATGAAGAGTCCTGTGACGCTAGAAAAAGAACTGTTTTAGCAACATCAAGGGGATTTCCAAGCCTTTTTATGCATGAACGTCCTATTATAGCTGACCTATACTCATCCTTGAGACCATCTGTCATGCTAGTCATTATAAAACCAGGGGCAACAGCATTTACTCTTATCTCTTCGCCTTTAAGAGTAAGTTCTCTGGCAAGTGTTCTGGTTAGTCCTATCACCCCTGCTTTGGATGCCGCATAATTTGCTTGCCCCACATTTCCTTCTACTCCCACCACACTTGAGATATTTATGATGCTTCCCGTTTTCTGTTTTCTCATTATTTTGGCAACTGCCTTGCTCATAAGAAATGTCCCTTTAAGATTCACATTTATGACAAAATCAAACTCCTCTTCCTTCATTATGACAAAAAGGTTATCTCTGGTTACTCCTGCATTATTCACAAGAATATCTATCTTCAAAGTTTTTTCCGCAATACTCCTTACTGTTTTATCCACATCTTCGGACTTAGTTATGTCGCAAATAAAAGGAATAAACCTTTCGCCGTACTTCTGATGCTGATCCTGAAGTTTATTTGCATCAAGGTCGATGCCTGCAACTATTGCACCTTCATCTATAAAAATTTCAGTTATCTTTTCACCTATACCTCTTGCAGCACCGGTAATCACGGCTGTCATACCTTCAAGTTTCAAACCACACCTCCTATATATTTATTAACTCCGGTTCCTTGCTGATTGCTTTTATAAGCCCGGTAAGAACTTTTCCCGGCCCGGCTTCAACAAATTTTTTCACTCCGGCGGAAAGTTTCACTTGGATTGATTCAGTCCACCTTACAGGATAAGTTATCTGTTTTATGATATTTTCTTTTATAATTTTTCTGTCAGTTTCAAACTTGGCACTCACATTCTGGACAATCGGAATTTCAGGGTCGCAAAATTCTATACTTTGTATATCCTGTGCAAGCTGTCGGGATGCCTGTTCCATAAAAGGAGAGTGAAAAGGGCCGCTGACTTTCAGTTGAACAACTTTTTTAGCCCCGGCTGACCTAAGATCCTCTGATGCCCGGAAAAGCTGATTTTTTTCACCGCTGATAACAACCTGCATCGGAGAGTTATAGTTTGCTACCACTACATCCGGATACTTTTTAAGCTCTGCAGTTACCTTTTCTGGATCCAGACCAAGAACAGCAGCCATGCTTCCCTCATTTTTTCTGTCGGACTGGCTCATATACTTTCCTCTGAGAAAAACCATACTGACGGCTTGTTCAAAGCTGACAGCTCCACATGCAATAAGTGCCGTCCATTCTCCAACCGAATGCCCGGCCACCACATCGGGTCTAATACCTTGCTTGTGGGTTGCATACAGAAACTTTATATAACTTATACAAAGTATAGCAAGCTGGGCGTTCTGTGTTTTGACCAGCTCTTCTTCACTGCTTCCGAAAATTATACTTTCTATATCAATTCCGGTAAGCATTTTTACCTTATTCAGATACTCGTAGTACTCAGGATTTGTCTCAAGCACTTCTTTACCCATGCCCAAGTATTGAGATCCCTGCCCTGGAAAGACTATAGAAGTCATTTTTTATACCTCCTGCCCGGAACAGAATATTTTTTCTGCCTGAAATATCATTTTTTCCATAATATCCCCTACACCTTCAATATTCTCGATCAGACCGCTGCACTGGCCTGCCATAAACGCACCCGCCTGAACATCTCCATCTAGTACCGCCCTTTTCAGACTTCCTATCAATACTTCTTCCGCTTGTTCCGGACAAGTAAGCTCAAGCTGGCATACTTTTTTTGCAAAATTTGTTTTTATGACCCTCGCACTATGTCCTAACTTTTGACCGGTAATCACCGTGTCTCTTATTCCTGCTTTTATTATTTTATTTTTAAACTCTTCATGTACAAGGCATTCTTTTGAAGCTATAAATCTTGTACCCATCTGCACTCCCTGAGCACCAAGCGCAAAACACGCAGCCATTGCTCTGCCATCGGCAATACCCCCTGCCGCAACAATCGGTATTGATAAACAGTCCATCAGCTTGGGAATGAGAACCATCGTTGTAACCTCACCTATATGCCCGCCTGACTCCATTCCTTCACCTATTATTACGTCTATTCCCGATCTTTCAAGTCTGACCGCAAGATTTTCAGAAGATACCACTGCCATACTTACTGTACCGTTTTTTTTCAATGCAGGAAGAAATGTGGCAGGATTTCCTGCACCAAAGACAACACATGGAACTTTTTCTTCAATAACAGTCTCAACAAGCTCCGGAGCATGCGGATTAAGAAGCATTATATTAACTGCAAAAGGCTTATCGGTAAGAATTTTAACCTTTCTTATCTCTTGTGTCAGCAGCTGCCTGTCCATTGAGCCTGAACCTATTGTTCCTAACCCTCCGGCATTGGAAACAGCAGCCGCAAGCTCCGATGTTCCAACCCATGCCATTCCGCCTTCGATTATAGGATACTTTATTTTCAAAAGTTCTGTTATTCTTGTGTTTCTGAAATTCATTCCTCTTTCCCCCCATCATATTTCATCCCAAGCATCAGCTCTGCAGCCGCACAGATAACTCCTTCACAGGTTACGTTACCTTTTGCCTTTATTACAGAGCTTCTCCTCTGAGTAATATGCACTTCGTAGATTATAGTATCACCGGGCCGTACCTCTTTCTTAAATCTGGCACTGTCTATCCCCAAAAAAAGCGGAGAAATATTTTTTGCATCCATACTTTTCAGTATCATTATTCCCGCAGTCTGAGCAAGCCCTTCTATAAGAAGTACTCCGGGCATTATAGGATACTGCGGATAGTGACCGCAGAAAAAAGGCTCATTCACAGATACATTTTTGATAGCGGTTATTTTTTCATCAGAATAATCAATTACCCTATCCACAAGAAGAAACGGATATCTGTGGGGAAGTATTTTCATAATCTGTTCAATTTTCAGTTCCATTTTTTCCTCCTAGATAACTTTCTTTTTCATAACCCGGAAAAAGTCTTTCTATCACTTCTTTCACCGTGGATATTTGATTCACTCTAAACCCCTCCTGTCCTATAAAAGCAAAGCCGTTTTCCATATCTCCCTTTGCTGCATTTGAAAGCGCCCTGGCTATACAGTAAGGTGCATCCTTCATGTTGCAGGTTTTAATACATCTGTATGCACAGTTTATAGGCTTTTTTATGCCTTTACCGACATCCTCAAGAAATTTGTTCCTGACTGCACGGCCGGGCATTCCGACCGGACTGTCTATAATGACAA
>JAKJGQ010000210.1 GCA_022704305.1 Thermotogae bacterium
CAAGGAACTCGGCATAATAATTAAAAATATCTGAAAAAAGGGGGGATAGACTTGAGTCTGATGAAGATGCAGGAAGAACCGGCGACAATACGCACATATGAAAACATTAACTGGAACTTTGAATATACAATATTTAAAATACAACCTGAAATAAGCAACATATACTATCCTATTGTCACCAAAAAACCAAATGAAGTTAAGTTTATAATGCCTACAGGATACAAAAGCATTGAAACAGTAATTATGCAAAGTGTAGAGTACAAAATGTCGTTCATAAATAAACTTTTTTCAATACTGACAGAGATAGAAAGACAGGGATATAGAGTCTATAATTTTGATCTTGCAGGTGTAGTGGCAAACGATAAAGATGACCCTTGCATAATGCTTTTCTTTCCTGTTTATTCAATAAAAGACAGCAAAGATATAGTAAAAGATTTAGATGGCTTTATAAAAACCGATGCAAATAACGGTACAAACAGTATTATTCTTGCAGAAATATTTGGAGAAATGTTTTTCTCAAAAGACGTCAAAAAAATAAAAGATAGAAAACTCAAAATTAAAAGTTTCAAAGAAAAAATGCATGAAACAGCATGCAAAAAATACCTGAGAGATTTTTACAACTGGTACAAAAAAAGTATTTTAAACAAATATTCATTGACTGACTCTTATGAAGATTTTAAAAAAGCATTTGAAAAAATGTGTGAAAGAAATCAAAAAAAAAAACTAAAATTAAAAATGATAAAAAGAACCTCTAGAACTTCAGAGGGAATAGGAAAGCTCAAGGAAGAG
>JAKJGQ010000211.1 GCA_022704305.1 Thermotogae bacterium
TGTGCGCCGGCATATAGTGGTCGCGGATCTGCTTATCTGGCTTTGAGAAAATATGAATCAGCTATTTTTGATTACGCTAAGGCAATCAAAATTGATCCAGATAATAAAGAATATTATTATAAATATTGGAAATGTCAAAACAAATGGAAAGTTACCTATAAATAGAGTTGACAGAAACTTCGGTAATTGATAAAGTAATACCAGGAGAAGAGGTGTATAAAAATAGGAAAGTAAAGATTTTAAAGAAGAAAGCATTGAAACTCTCAGATGAAATCGGATTAAAAGAGAAGTATTAAAGCCTGTACTTACAGATGCTTAGATACGATTACATATTGTTGAATTTGAAAATGCAGAATTGAAAAAAGCAAACGATATTTTATCTACAGCTTAACGAATAATACCCTGAATATAGTTAACAAACCTAAAAATCATTATTTTTATATTTTGGGTGTTTTGTTACTATACATTTTTTGATATTTCCAATCTATAGCAATTAAACTTGAACCAAATTATACGATAGCGTATAAAAATAGAGGATTAACTTATTATTGCTTAGATAAGATAGATTTAGCCAAAAAAGATTTTGAAAAATTTTTATCTCTTGTACCAGAAGAGGATCAAACAGCAGTTCAGATTAAACAGTTTTTAAATAGTCTTGAGTAAAAGGCTTTTTTCAGCGTATAGTCAGTTTTACAAGTTCGATAAACCATCCGGATATATTTGGATACATTTCCTTTATGCTTTGAAGGATATACTCTGAGGATACCTTTGTATAATCTATCACTGTC
>JAKJGQ010000212.1 GCA_022704305.1 Thermotogae bacterium
AATGAAAAAAGTATTTCTTGTATTAATACTTTTAGTTATTGCTATTTTTAGTTTTTCCGCTGAGATAGATACCACTTTTTTATCATATTCATGTGGGTTGGGACGATATAAGGAGAACGTATGTCTGAGATAGATACCACTTTTTTATCCTATGCGGAAAAAGCGGCTGATTCAATTTCTAGTTATCGTAACAAAGCTTTGATCCTTAATCTTATAGCTGTTGAATATGCGAAATCGGGACAGACTCAACAAGCTTTGCAGATTTTTGTTAAAGCAGTTAATGTCGCTGGGTCTATTTATAATGATGATAGGGATGACACACTCAGATATATTGCTTCGGAACTGGCTAAAACAGGACAGTTTGATGACGCACTTAATGTTGCCGGGTCTATTTGTACTGATTTTTATAAGGATTGGGCATTCAGAGATATTGCTTCTGAACTGGCTAAAGCAGGACAGACACAAAAAGCTTTGCAGATTTTTGATAAAGCTGTTAGGTTTTTTGGATTTAAGACTATCGATCAGAACATCCTACAAAAAGCTTTGCTGATTTTTGATAAAGCTGTTAGTGTCGCCGGGTCTATTTCTGATGATTCTAAAAAGGCTTGGGCACTCAACTTTATTGCTTCTGAACTGGCTAAAGCAGGACAGTTTGATAAAGCCCTTAATGTCGCCGGGTCTATTTCTTTTGATTTTCTTAAGGCTTTGGCACTCAGAGATATTGCTTCTGAACTGGCTAAAGC
>JAKJGQ010000213.1:0-304 GCA_022704305.1 Thermotogae bacterium
GCTGCAGCGCCTACTGCTGGGTTTCATTTTACAGAAGAGTTGTTAGAAAAGATTAAAGCTAAAGGTGTTGAAATCTTAGAGGTAAGTTTAAATATCGGCTTAGATACTTTTAGAGATGTAAAAGTTGAAGAGTTAGAAGATCATAAAATGCATAGTGAAGCCTATGCTATTAGTCAAGAAGTAGCGGATAAGCTAAATGATGCTAAGAAAAAAGGTAAAAGGATTATCGCAGTTGGTACAACTACAACACGTACTTTGGAGGCAAACTTTACTAAATATGGTAAGTTTAAGGAAACAAGTGAAG
>JAKJGQ010000213.1:314-738 GCA_022704305.1 Thermotogae bacterium
CTTTCATTTACCAAAGTCAACATTAATTATGATGGTTAGTGCTTTTTCCAAAAGAGAATATATATTAAGTGCTTATGAAGAAGCAATAAAAAACAAATATCGATTTTTTTCATTTGGAGATGCGATGTTTATAAAATAGGAGATTTTTATGGTTATAAAATATAAGTTAATTAAAGAATCTAAAGAATGTAATGCTAGGTTAGGTTTAGTTACAACTCCTCATGGGAGTTTTGAAACACCTGTTTTTATGCCTGTAGGGACTAATGCAACTGTTAAGACTCTAACAAAAGAAGAGTTAGAAGCAACTGGAGCAAGAATAATTTTAGGTAATACTTATCATTTATGGATTCAACCAGGTAATGATGTTATTAGAGAAGCAGGGGGTTTGCATAAGTTTATGAACTGGCCTCATTCGATTCTAACG
>JAKJGQ010000214.1 GCA_022704305.1 Thermotogae bacterium
TTTACTCCATGATTAATTGCAGAATTAACAACATTATCCGTACCAATTATATTTGTTTTTACAGCTTCCATTGGGAAAAACTCACAAGAAGGAACTTGTTTTAATGCTGCTGCCTGAAATACATAATCAACACCCTTCATTACATTATCAACAGATGCTAAATCTCTTACATCACCAATATAGAACTTTATCTTATCATTGGCATACTTCTTTCTCATATCATCCTGTTTCTTTTCATCTCTCGAAAATATTCTTATTTCCCTAATATCTGAGTTAAGGAATCTTTTTAATACTCTGTTTCCAAAAGAGCCAGTACCTCCAGTAATTAACAGAACTTTATCTTTAAAAATACTTTTATCCATCAGATACATTATAAAATGATAAATTATTCTTTTGGTAGTATATCGCAGAAGAGAAATGGCTTCAATACTCTAGTTCTTCATATACATATTTCTCTACTTAATATGCTATACTATTTTAATATAACTTAACAATAATAAATATGTTTAATACAAAAATAAAAAACATATTAATAGGAACAATATTAATACTATTATTCCTCATAACACCAACATATGCAGCTAAAATAGAAACAGGAAATTACACACTAAATAAAGAAGAAATTATTGAAGATGATCTATATGTAAGTGGAGGTAATATAACTATAAGTGGAATAGTAGATGGAGATTTACTCGCTGCAGGAGAAAATATACTTATAGATG
>JAKJGQ010000215.1 GCA_022704305.1 Thermotogae bacterium
AGCAGGACAGTTTGATAAAGCAGTTAATGTCGCCGGGTCTATTTCTAATGATTCTGAAAAGGCTGAAGCACTCAGCAAAATTGCTTCTGAACTGGCTAAAGCGGGACAGTTTGATAAAGCAGTTAGTGTCGCAGGTTCTATTCCTGATGATTCTAAAAAGGCTTGGGCACTCAGCAAAATTGCTTCGGAACTGGCGAAAACAGGACAGTTTGATAAAGCAGTTAATGCCGCCGGGTCTATTTTTGATAATTATTGTAAGGTTTGGACACTCAGCAAAATTGCTTCGGAACTGGCTAAAGCGGGACAGACACAACAAGCTCTGCAGATTTTTGATGACGCACTTAATGTCGCCGGGTCTATTTCTGATGATTCTGATAAGGCTTGGACACTCAGAGATATTGCTTCGGAACTGGCTAAAACGGGACAGTTTGATAAAGCAATTACTTTTATAGATACGAAAACCAACCCATACTTTACCGCTTATATACTAATATCTTTCCATCAAGAATACATAGAATCTAACAAGAAACTAGATGATAATTGCAAAGGATTGCTGGAAGATATTTTTGAGAGTTACCATAAAAATTGAGTCGACAAACACCCCAAAAATAGATAAAATAAAATCAAAAGAAGACGCATTGAAACTATCAGATGAAATAGGAATGAAAAAAGCATCTGAACAGCTAG
>JAKJGQ010000216.1 GCA_022704305.1 Thermotogae bacterium
TGCCCCTGCAAACTTAACAAAAAACTTATTATTTCCGTTCACTAACCCAAAACATATATTTCCAGAATCTTGATCATCAAATACCTTAAACACCTTGCCGTATTTTTCCAAAAAACTAAAATCAAAATACGCCTGCATTTTGAAGTTAATACCGTCCACAGTCTGATTTATCATCTGTTCTGCGTCTCCTTAAGAATAATAATTTTGTCTTAAGATTATATTTAAAAATCCGGAAATCTTTTTTAGACTACTGGATTGGTTTATTTTCTTCTGATTTTTAAAAATATTCCGTATTTCATCTTTGTTTAGTTCAATAAGCATTTTTATGTTTAGTTCCAAATTCATTGTTTTAGGTATACATTCTTGTTATATCTTAATATCAATGATCTTTTACAATTCTGTGTTTTCAATTTCGAATCCGCTTATTTGTATTCATATCCCATCACCCGTAAGTACTGGTTTTAATGGTTCTTTTCCGAACCTTTACATACCCTTTCTTTTGATTTTATTTTATCAATTTTTGGCTGTTTGCCTACTCTACTTATACGATAACTGCCTATATTGTATATGACCTTGCTCTTGAATCTCTATCTTTTGACCATGTACAGAAAATTGCTTTATGAAATTCTAATATCATTCGTCTTTCCGTACATATCTTCAAAATCTT
>JAKJGQ010000217.1 GCA_022704305.1 Thermotogae bacterium
TGATAGAAATTGATGGTAAACGTATTGGAGAACTAAATTACATTATAAAAAATGATGGTGCTGTATATCCCGGATGGAAAATCTGTAATTTTGATTACCAGAATAAAGGGTATGGAACTAAAATTATCACTATGTTGTTTGACTTTTTATTTACAGACGAAAATATTAATTCCAAATTTCCAATAAATAGAATTATATGGGACACAATGCTGGAAAATGAAAGAGCACAGCATGTGTATGAGCATAAAATCAAAGCAAGAAAAATGGGAGTACAGGAAAATTCGTGGCAAGACCAACTAGGAAAATGGCGAAGCTCTGTCGATTATGAGATAACTAGGCAGGAATTCTTCAGAGATAGATAAAACATAGATGACTTATTGAACATTATATCTTATGATAAAAGCAACTTTCCACACTTAAAAAAGATGGCTTACACAGCTATGAAGTATAGGATATTCTTAAAATAACGGTTCAATATGATTTTTAATGAAGTCTATCATATCAGGTTCGTTTTGAGTTAAAAGAGACGCAATGCAGATTACAATTTTTCTTGCACGGCTGACATAGATTACATTTCCTCCTTGTCCTAAAGCAGCAAAAATACGGTTTTTACCATCGATGATCCACCATAGATAGCCATAAGAAAGCTCATTCCAGCAGCTCTG
>JAKJGQ010000218.1 GCA_022704305.1 Thermotogae bacterium
GGGATTTCTGTAGCCAAAAGGCTCAAGTCTTTCGATATCTTCAAAAAAACTGCTCCATACATTTTCTATTTCCATATCTATAAATACTTCGTAATACGGTACATGTTCCTTGTATAACTCCTCATACGCCTTATTGACAGATATCCTAAGTGAGTCTATGTCCTGAGAATCAATTGTAAAGCCTGCGGCCAGCTCATGTCCTCCGAATTCTTTGAAAACATTGTACTTAGAGGCTTCTTTAAACAGCTCCATAAGATTTATTCCAGCTGGGCTTCTTGCCGATCCTTTTGCGGAATGCTCATCTTTTGAAACCAAAAGCACCGGCTTATTGTAAAGGGCCGAAAGCTTTGAGGCGACTATGCCTAACACTCCAAGATGCCAGTTTTCACCCGACAACACTATCACTTTGCTCTCTTTCAATTCGGGGTTTACATCTATCAGACTCAGAGCGTATAGATATATCTCCTTTTCTTTAGCCTGTCTTTTAGTGTTAAGCTTTATTAGAGATGAGACATTTTTACTAATTTCCTCATGATTTTGGGATATGAGAAGCTTAAAAGCAGTGAAGGCATCAGCCATTCTGCCTGCAGCGTTTATTTTGGGGGCAATTTTATAGGCAATTATCTGGGAAGTGATTTCCTCTTTTTGAATTC
>JAKJGQ010000219.1:0-231 GCA_022704305.1 Thermotogae bacterium
GGAACAGGATCTTTCGGTAATGCTGTTTTAAATAGATTTCTAAAAACTGACATCAAAGAAATTCGTATTTTCTCGCGTGATGAAAAAAAACAGGATGATATGAGAAAATTATATCGTAATGACAGAATTAAATTTTATATAGGAGACGTTCGTGATTATAACAGTATATATGGTGCAATGCATGGGGTCGATTTCGTATTTTCTGCTGCAGCGCTCAAGCAAGTTCCATCT
>JAKJGQ010000219.1:241-652 GCA_022704305.1 Thermotogae bacterium
GCCGCTTTAAAACAGGTTCCTTCATGTGAATTTTTTCCTATTCAGGCAGTTAAGACCAATGTATTAGGTGCTGAAAATGTTATTAGAGCCGCTATTGCCAATAATGTTAAAAAGTTAATTGTGCTATCTACAGATAAAGCTGTTTATCCTATAAATGCAATGGGAATTTCAAAAGCAATGATGGAAAAGATAATGATTGCTAAATCGAAGACAGTGAGCGCCAATCAAACTATTATATGTGGTACTCGTTATGGCAATGTTATGGGTTCTCGCGGATCAGTAATTCCCCTATTTGTCCAACAAATTAAAAATGAGCTGCCAATAACTATCACTGATCCAAATATGACGCGATTTCTTATGTCTTTAGATGATGCTGTCGATCTTGTACAATTCGCTTTTGAAAATGCAAAA
>JAKJGQ010000021.1 GCA_022704305.1 Thermotogae bacterium
ATCCATTACAGTATAGCAGATTTCTCAAAGTTCTTGGAGAGGAACTTTAATAACTACTACTTTTTATTATACGAGGTAAAAATGAATAACAGACAGTCTTATACTGCTGTGAAGAACAACGATAAAATAACCGCTCTGTACTGCCGTCTCTCACGAGATGACGAGTTGCAGGGTGACTCTAACAGCATTAAAAACCAGAAGGCCATTTTACAGAAGTACGCAGATGACAACGGCTTTGCAAACACAGAGTTCTTTGTGGATGATGGCTATAGCGGTACGAACTTTGACCGACCGGATTGGCAGCGCCTTTTATCCCAAGTGGAAGAAGGCAACATCGGCACCGTTATTGTAAAGGACATGAGCCGTCTTGGGAGAGATTATCTTAAAGTAGGTTACTACACCGAAGTATTGTTTCCTGGCTCTGATATCCGTTTCATAGCAATAAACAACAATGTGGACAGTGCCAATCAGCAAGACAGCGATTTTACACCATTCCTTAATATCATCAACGAATGGTATGCTAAGGATACGAGCAAGAAAATTCGATCCGTTTTTAAGTCAAAAGGTCAATCCGGCAAGCCGCTCTGCACCAATCCACCTTATGGCTACATTAAAGACCCGGAAGATAAGATGCATTGGATAGTTGATGAAGAAGCTGCTAAAGTGGTAAAAGAGGCGTTTCACCTATGTATGCAAGGTTATGGCCCTACGCAGATAGCCAAAGAATTCAGCAAAAGGAAGATAATGAATCCAACTGCCCACGCAAAGGCAAGCGGGATTAATATCCCGGACAATAGAGGCCATGACGATGATTATGTCTGGCGAGGCAGTACAATCGTTCATATGCTTTCAAGGCAGGAGTATTTAGGACATACAGTAAATTTCAAAACTTACCGTAAGTCTTATAAGCAGAAAAAGCAGATGAAGAATGACCCATCAGAATGGATGATTTTTGAGAATACCCATGAAGCGATTATTGAAGAGTCTGTATTCGAGGTAGTGCAGAAAATCCGGGATGGCAGACGCAGGCTTACACCAATGGGTGAAATGCCAATCCTCTCCGGTATGCTATTCTGCGCAGACTGCGGCAACAAGTTATACCAAGTACGCCACAGAGGTTGGGAGCATGATAAGGAGCATTTTGTGTGTGCTACCTACCGTAAAATAAAAGGCTGCTGCAGTTCTCACCAAATAAAAAATGTTGTAGTTGAGGAATTGCTCCTTGACGGCATTCACCGGGTAACCGCTTTTGCCAGAGACCATGAGGATGAATTTGTGGAGATGGTCACGAAGAAAACAAGGATAGAACTTGACAAGAGTATGCGTGACGGAAAACGAGAATTAGAGCAATCACAGGCTCGTATCAAAAAGCTGGATGAAATTATCCAAAGGCTTTATGAGGATAATATTGAGGGGAAAATATCCGATGAGCGCTTTGCAAAGATGACTGCAAACTATGAAGCCGAGCAACAAAACCTTGAAAGTCGAGTGGCAGAACTGAAATCCACCATGACCGCAGAAAAGGAAAGTGCACTGGGAGTAGAACACTTCTTCGCCTTGGTAAGAAAGTACACAGATATAAAGGAACTCACAGCGGAGATTATCCGGGAATTTGTTGAAAGAATCTATGTTTATAAGGCTGAGCGCATTGATGGCAGACGAGTACAACGTATCAAAATCATTTATAACTGTATTGGCGATTTTGACCCATCGGTTTCTATATCCACCACAGAACAAGAAAAATCGGCATAGCCGGTAATAAAACCAAACTATGCCGATATTTTTCCGGGATTAAAAATCCCTAAGACGCACCCTCTAAAGCGGGTTTTATTTTGTCCATCGTACACTCACTGTAAGATTCTCTCTGTCTATTTCAACTATTAGGTACTCAGATGACGAGTAAAGATAATCAAATACTTCATAATCATTTATATATCCTGCTGTATTGCCTTTATAAAAGATTTCGAATGTTTCCTGACCATCATAATCCATAAATTTCCGCACTGAAAAATCATTCAATTCGTAAAGCTCATAATTCAAAAGATCTTTATTATAAAGACTTTCCTTATCCAAAACTGCGGTTTCGTCAGAATTTTTTAAAACATTAACCGCAGAAAAGAGATCGAAAAGCTTCCATCCAAAATCATTTTTTTCATCCTCACTATATCTGTTCCAATCAATTTCAGGAATTTCATCATCTATGTCTTTGTTTATAAAAGTACTTACGATGATATCTGTGAGAAAGTTTATAATATGGTTATATGAAACTGACAGGCTGATTTTCTTGGAAGAAGATTCCTCAGTAAAAACTTTTAAAAAGGATATTCCACCGGTTTCATCCTCATAGTACAGTAGATCCTCTAGCTTTAAGGAACCGGCTTGTTCAAGAATGCTTTCGGTCTCAAAAAAATCAGAAGCATCTTTACAGTACTTAAGTTGACCGATACCTCCTTCAATCTTTAGGGACAGAAAAATATTCCTATCCTGGTCAAAAATAATATAATTTTCACCATCGTTCATAAAACTCATGCTGAGGGCTTCTTCGAATTCATTCTTTACTATGTCTGCATTCTCCTTTGATAGATAAAAAGAAAGATAAAGCTTTTCTATACTCGAAATATCTTCAATTCCACTAATGGTGCCTTTTACTGAAAGAATGGCTCTTTGCTGTACCAGAAGCTTAAGATACTCCATAACTGGCTCATTCTCATTTGCAATACTTCTTATAATATCAAAATACTCTTTTTTCACAGAAACCACAATGTCAGCATCTTTTAAAACTGACAAACCTTCCAAGAAGTCCGCTTTTAAGAAAAGTTTTTCATATTCCTCAATTTCCTTATTAATTAAAACTTCCGCATATAATCCTTCCTGAGTAAGTTTCAAATGATACTCTTCACACAGCTCCTTGCCGAAGATATCTCCAAGATAATGAAAAACAGAAGATAATGGTTTAAAATAACTCGTATGGTAACTTACGGCATACTCTGAATACTTATCAGAAAAATTGTAAGCTTTTATAACTCCTCTGCGGCAGAGATCCACAAAATCAAGAAGATACCTGTAGGTTGTTATATATACATAACCGTTGAAGTTAACATAATAGAAATTGAGACTCCGTGGATTTCCTGCCATGATAAACTCACCATAAAAATTATCTTCTGATTTTTCTTTAAAATCAAGGGCTGTAGATACAGTTTCAAAAAAAGATTCTTCAAAAGCTAGAACAGCCGGATAACTTAAAAATACGTTTAGAATCTCCATAACAAGTTTATCTTCATTAATGGCTTGCACACCTTCAAAAATATCCAGAATATCTTTATAAAAAACATTTTCACCTATACCTGTTTTTCCAAAAAGATATATATCAGTATCTGTAAGTGGAATCGAAAGCTCTTTAAAAGCTTCAATTTCTGAAAAACCGACTGGGTTAATTCTAAGGATATAGTCCATACTCTGAGGAAGAATAGGACTTCCTAATACAATAAAAAAAGAACATATAAGCACAGAAAAACACAGCACAAGCCTTTTCATAACACGCCTCCTTTATATTTCTGGAATATATCTGCAGGAAATTACATAAGAAGACTTCTGAAGTTCTTGAACAAGCATATATGATGGAGCCTCATCCAGTTCAATTATACAGCTGGCTTCCTCGAATATTTTACTTACTCTGTTCAAAGTAACGTTTGCAACATTTATTCCATGAGCAGATATTATTTTGAGAATTTCTGAAAGTGCACCTGTTATATCTTTGTTTAGTATTGACAAGGCGGGAGTATGTCCGTTTAGTTTTACGCTGTTTCCATCAATCTCATTGACAAGGATCTCCCCCGCTCCTACTGAGCATGCCTGTATTTTATACTCGACAGAGTCCTTTTCTGCTATAATTCTTACTGTATTAGGGTGAACATCTCCCAGATCCTCAAAAAGAAACTCATATCTTAAATCATATTTTTTAATTATTTCAAATATATCTTTTATTCTTATATCATCAACATTAAATCCTATTATGCCGCTAAGAAGAGCCTTATCTGTTCCGTGTCCCATGTATGTGGTTGCAAAAGAACCGTGAAGTATAAACCTTACTGTCTGTGGAATACCTCCGATATAGTTATATGCAAACTTACCTATCTTTACTGCTCCAGCCGTATGCGAGCTGGAGGGACCAACCATGACCGGACCGATTACATTTATTATGGACATTTTTCTCCTCCAAAAACGAATTTTTTAAAATGTTTTAGTAACATAATTCAATTATAGCTTATTTTGTTGTATAATAAAATATGATAACATAAAATATCGGGAGGATACGGTTAATGGCTTATATAAAAAAATACCTCTTTATCTTGGTTTTTCTTTG
This sequence comes from Thermotogae bacterium, assembly GCA_022704305.1. Taxonomy (GTDB): domain Bacteria; phylum Thermotogota; class Thermotogae; order Petrotogales; family Petrotogaceae; genus UBA5851. Next base: position 4,364 of record JAKJGQ010000021.1, read on the forward strand.
CTTCTCGTCATTAATTTTTTCATTTAATTTTCTTTCCTTAAAATGGTCCTTCATAGATACACAAAATGAAAATATAATCGTCAAGGGAACAGAAAAAGACGGCAACTATATTGCATTTCAAAGCATAAGTAAGGAACAGTATACTAATATACTCTCATTCACCAAAGAAGGCACTGTGACTTCCAAAGTTAAAATTTCCAACTTTAACTTTATAGATTTTCAGATACTTGAAGAAAATCTATATATGCTTGGCACTTATAATTCTGCCGGTACCAACTTTCTTTCTCTGATATGCATGGATAAAGATTATAATATACTCTTTCGGAAATACTACAGCAAAGGCAATATTTCACCCATTAATATTCGGACTTACGGTAATGAACTTATAATAACAGCTAACTCCGTCTCAAGCGAAAAAAGTACACTATACCTTTTCACGGTTGATAAGTACACAAATATAATCCAGGAGAACAGCTATGAATTTTCAATGACAGTTGAAATAAAAGATTCTGTAATAACAAATGATATGTTATATATGACAGGATTTCTTGATAATAAAGAATCTAAGCTGGATCTTTTTGTAAAAAGCATAAACTTGAAAACCAAAAAATTTGTTCTTGAAAAGGTTTGGGGCGCTAAATACAATGAAGTCGGAACAAAAATAATTCCTTCGGAAGGATATCTCATTATAGTTGGAACAAATGAATCTTTTAACGAGATAAAAACCAGGGATGTTTGGGTAATGAAAATTTCCGCAACAGGAGATACCGTATGGTCGAGAATATATGACAGCTCTTTTATCGACGAGGTGAACGATGCATGCGTTGATGAAGCGGAAAATATTTACATAACAGGAACATCTATAACCCAGGAAAGTCAGGATCTTTTTGTTCTAAAGCTTAACAAATTCGGCGAAAAACTTTATTTTGACATCGATAAGGATAAAGAAACCAATCTTTCCAGTTTTATATTTGAAGATTCTTCAAATATAATCTTGGGAGGGTATTTCATAAACACCGATACCGGCAGCGATACTTCTGTTTCAACCGGAATTATTATGGTACTAAATTAATAAAGAGAAAGGACAAAATAATTATGAAAAAGAATATTTTTTTAGTGATTTTCTTAGCAGTTTCTGTATTAATTTTTTCTTCTGTACTTACTCCTATAAGCCAGCTTAAAGATATGAGAGATCTAACAACAGTTACAATAGAAGGTATAGTCACTGTCGAGCCAGGACCTTTTGAAAACAATATTTTCTTTTTGCAGGATAACACCGGTGGTGTAAATATTTACTCCGAAGGCATTGACATAAGCAGCTATGGAATAAAACGCGGTCAGAGCGTACGAGTCAACGGATATGTTTGGACCCACAAGATGAATACCGAAGTTGTTGTAAATACTTCAAATTCAAACTTTTATATTGAAATACTTTCTCATAATCAAACAGAACTTCTTCCTAGACTTATCTCAACAAACGAAGTAAATGATAACAAAAATGAGGGTGATTTGATAAAGATAAAAGGAAAGATCACCAGGATAGTTCCTCCAGAAGTTTATGTTAATGACGGTTCCGGTGAAGCTTTAGTCTACATCCGCGAAAACACAGGGATTGATGTTTCTTTTTTCAAAGAGAATATTGATTTTGAGTGTATCGGAGTTTTAGGTCAGTATCTTACCAAACACGAGCTTTGGCCAAGGAGTATTGATGATATCACCACCAGTGATATTGTTCCTCCGGTTCATCTGCTTTCTTCCCTCAAAGATGAGTACACAGTAAGCATTCTTTTTTCTGAACCACTAAAACAAATTCCTGCCGAATCTTTCAGAGTACAGTCCAATCAAATTGTATCAATTTCATACTCTTTCTTCGATAGGATTGTTACAATAAAAACTCAAAATCCAATCCTTAATCAGAAAATATTCATACGTGGACTTGAAGATATGAATAATAATCTTGTCAACCTTTACACAGTATATATTGATTCAAAAAAAGATTCTAAAGAAAACAAAGTTCTTTTCGATGAATCTCACGGACAGAAATCAGGCAATGCCGATTGGATAGCCGAAGGAGGATACTCCGATTTTGCCGATGCCCTCAAAGCTGAAGGGTTTACTATATTTTCTCTAAAAGAGGATTTTTCATCAGACATACTTAATATGATAGGAGTTGTTGTAATACCGGAACCTAATAAACCCTATAAATCCCATGAGTTACAATCAATTACAGATTATGTTTTCAATGGAGGTAACATCTTTCTTATAGCAGATCACGGCGGCGCTGACAGAAATGGTGACGGATGGGATGCTGTAAGAATTCTCAATGAATTGACACTCAAAATGGGATTTTACTTTAATGGCGATGATCTTTATGAAGCTCCATTAGCAAAAGTTATCCAAGGACATCCGGTTACTTCTAATGTACAAAAAATTGGAGTATGGAACGGAAGCTCTATAACTATTAAAGATACCAGTTCGATACTTCCTCTTGTATTTGATTTACAATCAAATATTTTTGTTGTGGTCGGAAGTTTCGGAAACGGAAGGTTTGTTGCTATAGGTGATTCTTCACCTTTTGATGATGGTTCCGGTACATCAGGCAAGATACTTCATGACGGATGGCACTGGGGTGATGATGCTGTATTTGCTGTTAATACTGTAAAATATCTTTCTGATTCAAGCATTTCAGTTAAATAATAAAAAATCCTTTTTCTTACTTTACAGAATTAAGGATTACACGGGTTATTGACAAATAATTACTTTTATAGTATAATTTTTTTCGTATTGCCCAGGTGGCGGAATTGGCAGACGCGGTAGACTCAAAATCTACTAAGGCTGATAACCTTGTGCGGGTTCAAGTCCCGCCCTGGGCACCATTCATCTGATAAGCCGGGAGGTGCAGGGATGAATAAAAGGAAAAAAAAGATTTTTCGTTTGGTATCCTTAGTTATATTCACAGTGTTTATCACCGTCGCACTTGTAATTTTTTTTATCTTTCCGGTTATCAATTCTCAGATATAATCCTATAAACAATAGCAGAGATATATATAATATATCTCTGTTTTTTGTTATAATATAATTGAGAGTATTTTTTGGTGGAGGAGGTATTCACAATGAAAAAGTACATATTAATGTTATTTTTGTTTTTTCTTATAGGCACAAATTTCTTTGCATATGCCTATATTGCAGGAAAAAACATCATCTCACCCAACGAATTCTTTGTGGTCTCTGGATTTGGTGAGAATAAACTTCAGATGACGGTTTATCAGATTAAAGATCCTTTAAAACTCCTTCTTGAAGAAAAACAACTATCTTCACTTGAGAAGAAGATGATTGTGTCAAAGACAATTAAGTCTGATGATGACGGTCGAATAAGCCATAAAGAAGTTTTAAAAGATTATGGAGTCTATCTGGTTGAACTGGTAAGTACTATAAAAGATAATTCAAAAGACCTTACAAGAGCCATAATAATTGTAACTGATTTAGATTTTATATCAGTATACGATGGAGAACAGGCGAAAATCACCCCAGTTGATCTGATAACAGGAAAGAACAGAGAGGCAGATATATACACTGTTGATAATTCCGATAATTTTACCGCTTTTCCCCAAAAAGCAGAACTTTCCATAAACGGTCTAAATCTTAAGCGTGTTGTCATTAAATCTAATAACCAGTATGCATTAAAAGAGTTCTACCCACTATATAAATCATATAAAGATAATCCGGCGAGAATTATAACAGACAAGCCTGTTTACCTTCCAGGGCAGACAATATACTATAAAACAAGCATCTTTCTTGAAAATGAAGGAGTTTATACTTTATGTCCGCAAAAGGATATAAGTATCAAACTTGTCGATCCTGTAGGAAAAGAGCTTTTCAATGTCTCAGCCAAAACCGACGAAAACGGATCTTCTGATGGATCATTCAAGATCACAGATTCAGCTCCTATTGGTTATTATACAATAAATGTCAGCTCTGATGAAAAACCGAATCAGATAAACAGCTATGGTTTTTTTGTTGAAGATTATGTAAAACCAGAATACAGTATAAAACTTACAACAGATAAAGAAAAGTATTTTTCCAATGAAGAAATTATCTTTAAAACCACACTTTCTTACCTGAACAATACTCCTGTCAAAAATGCACAGATAGCTTTTTATATTTATTACGAGCCTTTTTCTTATGAACAGGGTTCAGAACTTGTTTACCATGGGATAAAATTTTCAAATGATGGAGGCGTTCTTGAAATTCCATTCAAAGTAAAAAAGGGACACAGGGGAAGTTATAGGTTTCAGATAGTAGTCTCAGATGAAAACCAGCGTCAGATGGAAGAAAATCTTTATGTGAGCATTTATCCCGGAAACTATATAATAACTCCTAAAAATCATTTCCTATCATTTATACCTAATGTAGAAACAACTATATCTGGAAGTATTACAGACATAGATAACAATCCTATTAATGGTGATATCCTTCTTGAAATTAAAGATGACAAATTAACCATTCGTACATCAACTCTACATGCCGTTAACGGATCTTTTGACTTCAAATGTACACTTATCAAAGAAGGCGGATATACTTTTATCTACAAGTATCAGGAAAGTCAAACGGAAGTATATGCTTACTGCAGTGAAAGAAGCAGCTATGATGAAGACGTTGAAATTGCAGACGTTACATTAAAGGATAGAACAATTTCCTTTAACATAAAAGGATACAATAACGCAAATGCCTATTTGTATCTTGCAGGAAAAAAGCTTTATGATAATAAAAATGAAATAATTGATAGCAAACGTACTATTTCGCTTTCGTATCCGGAAAAAATAATAGAAAACTCGCTTTTTATACAAGGCTTTATCTTCTCAAAGGGAAAACTTCTAAGGATAAGCAAAGAAGTAAGAATACGCGAAAATAAAGATCTTTCTTTTGACTTTACAGTGAATGCAGACAAAAACTCTTATAAGCCCGGCGAAGAGGTAACCATAACCATTAATTCTGCAGAGGATGGTATTTTTTCATTAAGTGTGGTAGACGAAGCTATATTTAAAATGATAGATAGGCAGACTGATCTTGTTAAAGAATTATACGGTGATTATTTTTATCCAGAGGTTTCAATAGAAAGTTCTTCAAGATACTACTACGGATACATGGCAAAAAATCCTGATCTTACACAGACTCATAAATTTGCATCATACAAAGGAGCCGGTGAGATTAAGAACAATACCAGAGAGTACTTTCCTGATACCGCGCTTTGGCTTCCAACAGTCAAAACAACTGATGGTAAAGCGGTTATTAAATTTAAAAATCCTGATTCAGTAACTTCATGGCGGATAACAGCAGAAGGAATAAGCAATTACAAACTCGCATCCCAAAAAAGTAACTTCATATCAACGAAAAATTTTTATGCCAGACCGCTTCTTCCAAACTTTTGCTACAGAGGAGATAACTTCTCCTTTCCGGTAGTTGTTTACAATAACACAGAAGAAGAACTTTTCTTTGTTTATAAAGCTATGATTGACAATCCAGGACTTTCAGTTACTCCCACTAATGGTGGAGTTATTGTAGGCGCAAACTCTTCTAAAGTTCTTAATTTTAATGTTGATGCACTGAACTTTGGAAATTTCAATTTTACTTTCCACTTTGATTCCTGGAAAGTGTCTGATAGTATCAAACTGCCCTTCGAAGTGAAGATAAATCAGCTTAAGACTGACATAAGAACTATTCAGTATGGTCAAGATGGAGATACATTAAAAAAGGGTATTCAGGCAAGAAAAGTGAATCTCGAAAAGATTATAAAAGAAAATATCGAGTATCTTATTTCCTATCCTTATGGATGTACAGAACAGACTATGTCATCCTTTTATCCTGCATTGATGTCAAAATCCCTCAACCTAGAAATTGAAAATACTCAGGATATTATACTAAAATCAGTACAGCGGCTTTATAAATACCAGCATGATGACGGTGGATGGGGATGGTGGATGAACGATCTTTCTGATCCTGGCATAAGCGCATATGTAATGGAAGGTCTTTTAAAGCTTAAAAATACTGGATATTACCTGCCTCAGACTGTTCTTAAAAATGCTCTGTCTTATTTAAAATCAAATATTATCAATGGATATATATATTATGTACTAAAACTCTGGGGAGAAACCCCTGAGAACTTTGTTCCAACTTCATTATACGATAAAGTATTTTTTGCTTATCATGATGATGATACTTATAAAGAAGTACTTTCGATGATGCAGAATCATTCAGGAACTTACTTTATTAATTATTCCGACGAGAGTTACTATCATACACAAATAGAAATGAATGCCGTACTCTTGGATCTGCTCCTGACCAAAAATGCTGAAGAAGATAAAGTCATCGGAATGGTAAAGTACCTTCTTGCAAATAAAAAATCTCTTTTCTGGAACTCAACTAAGGATAGTGCAAGAACACTTCTGGCTCTTATGAAATTTATCCAGAAGTACCCAGACAGTTTTTCAGGAGATGTCTCCCTAACAGATGAATTTGATTTTATTCTTTCAGATACTTTGATTAAAGGAAACGGCTTAATAGAAACAAAGAAGACAGAGTATCTTCCTCCTGTAAAAAACAATAGCGGAATAGAGATAATCCGTAGTATATTCAAACGTTATGAACTACCAGTTTCATTCAACAGCAATGATTACATTGCCGATGCTTTCATACCTATCCAAAGCAATAAAATTCCTTCCCGTCTGGAAATTATCTCTCTTGATGATTTCTACAGAGACAGAAACACAGACAGTCTTATATGGAATATCAGCTCCACTAAGCCCGGAACTTTCATAGAACATATGGGAAAAACAGTATCATATACAGAAGAAATGAACTTTACTATAAACGGAGTACAGTTTCCATATCCTCAGCGTTTTGAAATTATGGGAGACAAAGGCTTTATATACTCTTATAACTCTCTTATATCTTATAATTTCACTGATTCCAGCACTTGCCTTGTATCCGACTCAGCAATAAAAGATTATAAAATATACAACGGCAAAAAATACATACTTCAGGAGGATTCAGAGAAAAAGCAGGATACTCTCATGATAGAAGATCGTTTTTACCAGTTTGGAAAGTCTTTTCAGGCAATTGATATATTTGAGGATAAAGTATTTTTACATGGAGATGGCTTATATCTATTTGACGAATCTTCCCAGGAAAAAATTAAAAAAATTTTTCCCGTATCCGCTCAGAAGATCATTTCATTGGATGAAAATACTGTCGTGCTTTATGGGAACGTAAGATTTGAAGGCAATTCAAGCTTTACAGGAAAAACTGGTGTCTATAAAATAGCTTTCAAAACAGAGAAACCATCTTTGAACAAAGGAGATATCTTAAAAACTCAAATTTTTTTTAAAACTGAAATTCCATCTTATATTGCCGTTGAAGATTATTTGAGCGGAAGCACACAAGTGCTTACAAATTATTCTGAAAAGGTAATAAACACATCAAATAAATTCGATTATTATTGGTATAAACCTTGGGATAACTGGTATAGTTCAAAAGAAATCAGGAAAGACCGAGTGGCTTTTTTTCAAAATGGTTTTGAAACCGGAAATTTCGAGTACTATTCACGATTAACCCATAGTGGTTTATTCCGTATTATGCCGGCTCAGGCCTATTCAATGTACTGGATAACTAACTTTGGCATCTCAGACTCTATAGAAATGAATGTAAAATAATGGTTTAAACATCTTATTCTCTTTTAAAAGCAGTTTGTCAAGAACAACTTTTAAAATCTGATTTTAATGATGTATAATCTTTCTGAACTTATTAAAAGGAGGAAAGACAATGAAAAAGAGGATATTTACTTTTATTATGATTTTATCTTTAAGTGTTGCAGCTTTAGCGGCAAATTTCGGAATAGGTGGACCTTTTGTAGTATATTTACCCAGTGATCAAATGAAAAATCCCCTTACAGGCGTTAAGTTTGATAACGGTCTTCTTTGTATCGGAGGTATGGGTTTTGGAAAGATTTCAGATACCTTCTATATGGGTGGAGAAGGTTATGACGGTTCTTCTTGGACTTCAGACGGACGTTACATGTACAAAAGTTCTTATGGCGCTTTTGTTGTTGGAACTGATATAAATATTCTTTCAATGAGCCTTAATGTTGGTCTGGGAATAGGCGGGATGACAGACACTATACAAGCCTTATCCGCAGCTTCCGGAACCAGTATAACCAATGTCCAGGACGGAACAGCCAGAAGCTATATAAAAATAAGCAGAGACTATTATACTTTGGCCCCTCAGGCATCATTTTACTTTAAGTTTGTTGATTTTTTCGGATTTAATATAACCGGAAGGTACATGATAGGATACAGTCCGTTCCCGTGGAAACTTGAAACAACCGACAATGTATCCGGATTAGATAACTCTCCTTTAAGATTTTCCTACAGTATAGGGGCAGGATTATTTTTTGGATTTTAATTTTTAAAAATTGAGACGGGTCTTATGACCCGTCTATTTAGGCTTATGAGGTGTATGTATGATAGAAAAATGGTGGGTTTTTCCTTTTATTGCAATGCTTGGTATTTCTCTTCTGGCTTTTATACCTTCTCCATCAAATACCTTAAATCCAAACAAGTATATTGATTGTCCGGAAAATATTTTTATAAAGGCAAGCACCATCGATCTATACTTTGACGATACTTCAGATAAAATCTTTTTAAACGATAAACTGTTTGTTGAAGAAAAAAAAGATGAAGTTTATCTTACCGCACCTTCACAATTTTCAATCTCATCCCAGAGTACAAAAATTGTTATAGGAACCAAAAAAAGAATACAAAAACTTAGAGTAGACGGTACTTCTATAAAAATATCAGGCATAGCCGCCATAACAAGTATTATTATTGACGGAATAGGCGTGGATATTGATTCTGATATTTCCTGTGAAAACATAGATATAAAGGGTACAGGAATAACGGTTAAAGGTCTCCTGGACTGCTCAACGGCAAGGATAAACGGAACGGCGGTCAGTCTTAATATTGCTCTTGCAAATAATACATCCATGGATTTAAACTGTACAAATATAAATGCTACAATCAAGTATTATGAGGACTCACCTTATTTTAAAACCTTACGTATAAATGGATTAAGCGGTGTTTTGTCTCTTATACTTCCAAAAAATGATTTTTTTAATGTTGAAAAGAATATAAGCAAGAATATTGTTGTTAATACTTTCTTTTATTGATTTGTTTCTGTTGGAGGGTACCGATGAAAAAGCTCCTTATGATGCTCTTGATGTTATTGGGTACTTTTATCTCATTCGCTGTCAGTCCTGAAGATATTTACGATATAAAAACAAAAATACGTGATCTGGAAGTCACTGTTTCTAAAAATCCTAAAGATGCCGCAGCATTATATCAATTGGCATTAAGTTATGAAATTCTTTCAGAAAACGGTGACGCGAAATACCTTGAAAATGCAAGAATTAACTTTCAAAATTATCTTAAATTAGATCCTTATAATTCAGTAGCTCGGGTAAAGTATGGAAAATCCCTTGTTATGTCAGGTCAGAAAAACTGGTTTCTTCCCGCCAAAATGTGGTTTATAATGTCTGGTACTTCTGAAATGACTAAAGCGGCAGAGGTTGATCCGGAAAACTTCAATGTTAGATACATCAGAGGCTCCACATGCTTTGAACTTACGGAATATTCCTTTTGTATACAAACCGCAATTACAGACTTTGAGTATATACTTTCTAATAAGGAACTTTTTAAACCGTATTTTGAAAATGAAACTATAAACGAGCTTAACTACAAACTTGGTTATTGTTATATCTATACCAAAAATTATGAAAAAGCTTTTTTATATCTTGATGATGTAATAAACAATCATCCGTACTCAATTTACTATGCTCCCAGTATCTCTTTAAGAAAAGCATACAAAAAATAATCAGTGGTGAAAATATGTTTAAATTAAAAAAATTCCTTTTAATGCTTCTCTTGAGTGAACTATCCGGAATTGCCATATCCTTTTTGATTTTTCTTTTCAGTAAAACTTTTGATTACTTTGAAATAAATCTTACAATATCACTGATTTTTTCAAATTCGATTGGTTTGATATATTATCTTATATCTTCTGTTTTCAAATATTATATTGCCGACAAACTTCAGAATAGGCTTATAAAATTCTTTCTGAAAGTTTTTGTGTTATTTGTTTCTTTATTTCTATCTTTTGAAATCGCATATTTTATTATCAGATACTTTTTTAAGATGGCTATCTTTCCAGATTACTTTGAAATACAAAGCCTCCTGCTGATAATAAACATTGTTCTTTTTTCAGTGTTAATAATTTTTATCATTATTTATCAGAAACTGCGAATTGAAATAGAAAAAAAGAATAGGGAAAATGAAAATCTAAGAAGACTTCAGACCGAATCAAAGCTTGTTGCTCTCCAATCTAAAATCAACCCTCATTTTCTATTTAATACTCTCAATTCTATAATTGAACTTGCTTATGAATCACCAAAAAAAGTTGAAACTGTTGTACTTAATCTTTCTACTATATACAGGAAAATACTTTATCTTGCAGATAAACAGTTTTTTTCAGTAAGTGAAGAGATTGAACTGGTAAAGAGCTATCTGGAAATAGAAAAAATACGAATGGGAATAAGACTTACCTATGAACTGAATATAGACCCGCAGACTCTCAGCATTAAGATACCGCCGTTGATAATAGAGCCTATAGTAGAAAATTCTGTTATCCACGGTATAGGACCAAAACCAGAAGGCGGAAAAATTAGTGTTACAATAATAAAAAAAGAAAACAATGTGATAATATCTGTAACTGATACTGGTGTCGGAATTAAGGAAAACAATTTAAAACAAGGTTATGGAACTTCAAGTGTAAAAGAACGGCTTGGAATACTCTATAAAAATAAATTTTCTTTTGAGATAAAAAGCCGATCTATAGAAGGTTCAGGAACTGATGTAACTATAATAATTCCTTATAAGGAGGCCTGATTTATGATAATGAAAACTTTTGTTGTTGAGGATGAGCCTCACTCACTTTCGCGACTGAAAACTTTGCTGTCTGAAGTACAGGAAATAAGTATTATCGGACAGGCGGATAACGGCATCCAAGCTGTTTCTGAAATAAACAAGCTTAGACCGGAATTGGTTTTTATGGATATAAACCTTCCTGGCAAGAATGGCTTTGAAGTTATATCTGCCCTTGAATATAGGCCTAAGATAATTTTCATTACTGCATATCAGGAGTATGCAATAAAAGCCTTCGAAGAAAATGCGGTGGACTACCTTTTGAAGCCTATCTCTCTTGAAAGACTTCAATCTGCAGTAAATAAAGTCATACAATCCAATAAAACTCTTGAAGATAACGTTATTGATATAATAAAAAAATATATGAACTCTGAAAAGTATCTTACTAGATTTTCCATAAAGCTTGAAGATGAAATACTTATTCTCAATCAACAGGATGTGTTTTATTTTAAGGCTGAAGATAAATATGTTTTTTTATGTACCTACGATAAAGAATACTACTATGACAACACTCTCAAAAGTCTCGAAGAAATGCTTGATCCGTCAGTATTCCTCAGAATACACAAGAGCTACATTGTTTCAATTTCAAAAATTGAACGGCTTAAAAAGTGGTTTCTGAGTGAATACTCTGTAGAACTAAGCGATAAAGCAAAATCATCTCTGAAGGTCGGAAGAAATTTTTTACCTGGCCTAAAGGATAAATTACATTTTTAAAATGAAAAAAAACATTATCTCTCTCTCTTTTTCATTTATATTTTGCTTGACAACTCTTCTGGGACTTAACTACTTTTCTTTTCCGCAGGATTTTCCGGATAATAAATTTTTCATAAAGATATTTGATTTTCTGAAAATATCCTCTATACCATCACAAAGTATTACAGTGGCAGAATGTTCAAGCAACCTGGAGTTTTATGATATCACATCTCTTGAATATTCGTACTACGGAGCAGTTTTTATCCCTGAGATGAATTCTATATTTACTGTTCCTTTTTCTAAGCTCATTAAAAAGGAGATCTTTTATCAGACTCTGGCACATGAGGTCATGCATTTTTATCTTCATAATTACTTTGATTTAACTCACGCAGAAGAAGAAGGCTTTATAATTTTTTATCTTGAACAGAAGAATCTTATCCCCGAGTATAAAGAATATTATCTGACTTTTATGAATGTCTGGGAAGGGAATATACACAAATTTCTTAATAGTAGAAGGAAAAAAATATGAATTTATTTAAAACTATTTCGTTACTTTCAATTATTTTAGTTACTCTTATACTTATTTTTTTCATATTCACACTGCAGATAAAAATTAACCAGAATGAACGCTTTTACAGGCTTGATCTTAACGGAAACGGTTTCCCTGATGTTGCCGAACTTAATTATGATGATTCTGAGAACTTCAGAAATTGGTTCACATCAATTATACTTAATGTGGTTGTAAACCGCAGTACAGTTCTTCCAGAAAATTACTCTGACTGTGCTGGGCTTGTCAGATACGCATATAAAGAAGCCTTGAAAAAGCATGATCCAATCTGGATAGAACAGAGTGGCTACAGGGGCATAGTCTTTGAAGATATACAGAATTATAATTATCCTAATGTACCTGCTTTAAAACAACTGCTCTTCAAAATTAATAATAATAAGTATTATTATGACGAAGTTCCATCAGATTTTTCAGTTTTTGCTTCTGCACGACATATGCTGGAATATAATACGGTTTTTGTTTCCAAGGATATATATGCCGCAAAATCTGGTGATGTTATAGGCTTTTTCCACCCCGAAGATCCAGAATTTCCTTATCATATAATGATATACTTGCGGAATAATGGCGAAAGTTATATTCTTTATCACACAGGTCCAGTAGATGAAAAAGGAGGAGAGCTTAGAATAGTAAAGCTTGAAGATATGTTTTTCGCCGACCCATCCTGGCTGCCATCATATCAAAATAAATACTTTATGGGTGTTTTCAGATTTAAAATTCTTTCATATTGAAGAGGTGAGTCATGAAAAAACTTTTTTTTGTCTCTTTTTTACTGCTGCTATGTATTTCAGCTTTCCCTTTTTCCACTCTTAATGAAGAGCCAGTTTTCTCAAAGAATTCTGTGCTATCTTTTTTGAAGGATGTCTTTGGCTATACTGACTCCAAAAGAGTAACTCTGAATATTCAAAAGGCTTATGATTCAGATGCAAACGTATGGAACATTTATTCGGATTTCTATTCATTTAGTGCTGAGATTGACGCCGATACCGGCATCTTAAGACGATATTATTTCAACGGTACCAGCAGAAGGTTTTTGCCTGTGCTTACACGTAAGCAAGCTTATGAAAAAGCAGTAGCTTTTTTAAAAATGATAGGAGTTTATAACCAACAGAAGTTTAATATGGAGTATACCATCCCAGGAAATAGTTCATCTTCGAAAAATCAAGTATATCTTTACTATGATTTCACATTTCCGCGCATAATAGATAGCATCAAATTTCTTCCTGATTTCAGTCAGGACGGTATAACTATATCGATTGACCCCTCCAACGGTCAGATCCAAAGTTTTAACTATAATTGGTCAGATTTTGATGACACAATAATTTTCACAAAAAAAATTACACCTGTACAGGCAGAAAAAGAATTACGTAAAAACATTATGGTACTTCCAACTGTAAAATCCTTTTGGAACGATGATGAAGGAGCAACCAAATATATTTTATGTTACGATTTTCCAACTTTCAACTCTAACGTTCCAAAAATAGATTCAATAACCGGTATGCTCACCGATGAGTATGGAGATGAAATAAATCTCCTTTACAATGCCAGTTCGGCTGTTTATTCCGTCAAACAAGAGTATCATTTTGAAAGCACTGTTCTTCAAACTCCTATGAGTATGGAAGATGCACTTTACTTCACAAAAAACTTTTTCAACAGCACTCTTGATACTTTTATGAATCTAAATTTTGAAGTAAATTACTCTGGTCTTCCTGATGAACGCATTTGGAACCTAAGTATCTATGATCAACAATCTTCACATCCAGCAAACGCAAACATAAGTATCGATGCAATATATGGAAAAGTTAAGAATCTGTACTACAGCTCTTTTCCTTCAAACGAAGAATCAACATTAAAGACACCTAACCAGGCACTTGAAAGAGCAAAAGAAATACTTGAATCGTTATCAGTACAAAATGATTTTATGGCATTTTACATATCGTCCGACGATAAAAGTTATCTGATAGATTTCAAAAGAATTTTGAAAAACGGCATAATCTTCAGTCCTGATACCTTTATCATTAGACTGGATAAGTACAACCTTCAATGTCTTTACATGAACTTATCCTATACCTCGAAGTTTGATATTGAGAAAGATGAAACGCTTATATCGCAAGAAGAGGCTTTTTCAATACTTACTGCCGAAAGAAGCTTTGACCTTTATCTTACCAAAAGTCCAAGCTACAATTACTGGGGAGAGTATGTACAACCCAAAACCTTTGCTGTGTATACTATTGTTCCTTATTCAGAGATTTACCTCAAAACAGATGGCAAGCTTATAAACCCAAATGGTTACGTAATAAAAGACACTACATGGAGTTCCTATAATAAACTTCCTGAGAATATAAGCCATACAGCTCAGATTTTATACGATAATAACTTAATCGACTATGAATTCATAAAAAATCTTGATAAGGCGGTAACCGTTCATGATGCACTTAAAGTTCTTTCAGCAGTAACTAGCGCAAAAAACATGAAACTGACAGGTATAAACTCAGAGTATAACATATTTAACGATACTTTATACGTGAAAGAAATAAATATGTCTCACGATACTGTTCTCACAAAAGAATTATTGTCCGGAATAATTGGAAACTTTCTAAATTTAAAGCCTTATGTGCATTGCCCGGAAATATTCGGTACGATCTTCAACGATCAAAAAGAAATATCGCAGGAGTATCTACCTTACTGCATGCTGTTATATGCCTCAAAGATAATTCCTGTTATGCAAAACACGTATATGCCAAAACAACCGATAACTGGTCAGGAACTTATAACAGCTATTTTTATGGCTCTTGAAATAATGTAAAAAAATCCCGGCATTTTCTTGCCGGGATTTTTAATGAACCCTCTTCTTATACCATTGTGTTTTTTTATAGAAAATATAATTAACAACCAGCTCTGAAACATCTCCAAACATCCATGCAAGCCATACCCAAAAGATATCTTTAAAAAGATACACACCCATCACCATTATTGGAAGCTGTACAGCCCAACGTGAAACCGTACTTGAAACAAAAACAGGAAGCATATATCCAGAACCTGAAAATGCTGCGGTTATACCAAAACTGTATGCCAAAAAAATCAATCCGAAAGATCCGTAATTTAAAAAATCCGCACCATATTTTATAACCTGAGAATCATTTGTAAAAACTCCTATTATCTGCCGTCCAAATAGAACTACAAAAAATGTAAAACAGGCCATTATTGCTACCCCTATTCTTCCAGAGATATTTGAGGCTCTTTTAGCAAGCTTTACATCTTCATTTCCGAGAGCCTGCCCAACTATTGCCGAACCTGAGATTGAAAGGCCTATAAGAGGCATAAAACCCATGCCAAAAATTTTTGAAGCGAATCCACTGGCAGCTACAGCTGCAGTGCCAAACATTGATACAAACTTTAACGATACCACATTAAAGATATTTTTCATGAAAACTTCCATTCCACTTGGCAATCCTATTGTGATGAGCTTTATGTCAAGCTCTTTATCAAGCCTGAATAATCCTTTTATGGAAGGTTTTATTCCAGCTTTTCCACTGAAAAGAACATAAAAACCTATTAAAAAAGCTGTTGTCTGAGTTATGATCGTAGCAAGTGCCGCTCCGAAAACCCCAAGATTAAGTCCTGGTATTGAGGTTCCTGGTACTACTTCAAACATAAACAAAGGATCAAGCACCATATTCATTATACTTACAATAATCATTATAACCATCGGAGTCTTTGCGTCTCCTATGCATCTTAATGCTGTATTCACAGTATATGAAGAAAACATTATGGGAAGAAAAAAAAGTCTTATATATCCATACTCCATCGCATAATTGATTATACTCTGTTCAGGCGAAAAAAAGCTCAGAAGAGGTTTTAGAAACAAAGCAGTAGCGAGTGCCGCAAGCAGAGCAACAAGAAATTTAAACGTCATTGTTTGCTCTATCGCCTGTTCGGTCCTTTTGATATCGTTACGACCAAAATTTTGTGAAATAAGTGATACTGAACTTGTACCTATAATTTCATTAAACGCTTCAACTACCCAAAATAGTGTTGAAAATATCGTTACTGAAGCTACAGCCTGGCTGGATATCATTCCTATCCAGAAAAGATCAACAATATCGTAGAGCATCTGTGCGCCAAAACCTATCATTGTTGGAACAGATGTATAAAGAAGATTCTTTACTAAAGAATCCTCAGTGAGTTTTTTACTCATTTAATCCCCCTTAAAAACTTTTATTATTAAACCAAATTTACCAACCGGAATAGAGCTTGTGATTCTCTTTGCATTGTAATAACAGACGATGTATCTGAATATTAATCTTTTTACTTATTTTCTGACTATCCTGTAAGACTGATGAAGTTCTTATGTTTTTACTTCTTTTGGTCTTTTGCGAAAAAACCAAGCGCATCCTTTAAGATATCGTTAGCTTTCTTCAATTCTATGTTTTCGCATTCGAGTTCGGAGATACGCAACCTTATCTCATCATCTGTAAGTATAGACTTTAATAATTCTTTTTTTATGGTTTCTTCTCCATCAGGAAATTGTATAATGATGGATAACTAGCCGTTCAGATGCTTTTTTCACTCCGATTTCATCAGATAATCTCAATGCTTCTTTTTTGAATTCTTCAATATGTTTTCTAAGTTTTAAACACTTTTTTTCTGATTTTATTTTATCAATTTTTAGGTGTTTGCCGATTCTACTTTTATGATATCTGTCCAGTACATAATCAATTTCAATTTAAACAAAATGTAATTTATTATTTTATAGTATTTCAAAAATAAACTCACAGGGTTTTTGTCCCCTGCTGTTAATTGGAGATGAAACGATTTTTTTTGTTTTTAACTCAATCCCCAATTGTAGCTGTAAGTGACGGCGAAATGATCCAGCACAACAAAAACAATAGGAAAGCGGCATAGTACGATTATCAGTATTCTCTGTAAGATCATAAACCATCATACCCTTTTTTACTGCGGCGGAACAGACGCATTTGTATTTTTCATTTTCTTTGTATAAAAAAGTCCCTGTTAATAAATTGTTCCTGTTGAGAATTATTTTTTCTGAATGAAAGATATAGTTATTAAGATAATCTATTTTTTCATCTAATGTCTTACCAGCTAAGTCCTTTCCAATCTTTTTACATTGATTTAAAAACTCCTGTCCTCCTCCGCAAGCGCATGAATCTAAAATCTCATGCATCATATCAGAGTCAATCAAGTTTTCCATTCGCCCAATAACATCTACCAAATCTTCATTACCAATGATTTCCTTTATTGTTTTTTCATCAACATTATTCAGCGCCAACTTCTTTTTAATTCCATAAACTCTTGCCATTTTACTTTCCCCCCCTTATATATTTAATCACTTTTTTGATATTGAACCTAAGTCAATTTTTTTAAAAATAAATTAAAAATTAATTTCTTGACATAAGCTCTCCGGTATTCATATTATCGAAGTACTTGAAAGGAAAGGCTGCATAAGATCCAAAACGATAGATACAAACAGAAAAACAAAAGGTAAAAAAACTAAGAGCTTGTACTTTCCTATATATTTAAGTATTTTTTTCATGAAATACACTCCTTTGGCTTATTTTTACATGAAACGCCGCACGCTTAACAAAATATTGCTTATCAAATAAGTTTCCTTGATTTCTTCAAAAGATTCCGATGTTTTTCGTTTCTTCTTAAAAGTATTTTTCATAATTATCTCCTTTTTTAAAGTATTTTTGAAAGTTCAATATATATTTCACGTATCTCATATATATTTTCGAGTGCGACCGAGTACCTACCGTTATTTTTCTGGATATTTTCTTGTATTAAATATTTGCTATTTTTCATAAGTATGCCTCCTTAGATACAGTTCTTCATGTTCATTAGTTTTTGACAGCATAGAGTTTTGCAGTAGCTCAAGTGTAAAATTGTTCTTTTGAAGTGATTCTGTCCTGTAACTTCTTAGACCATTAAAAGTCTTATTAAAATTTTTCATCATAAAAATGCCCTCTCCCTTAAATGCCATGTTGCTTTGATGCCAGTTCCACAACTTCAGTTTTCTGCTCTTCCCCGAATAAGCTTATTCATACCTTACCTCCTTAAATAAAAAAGCCATGGTATCGTTATACCATGGCTATTAAAAAAAATTAATCAAAAAATTTTTTTTAATTACTCTCATATAAAAAGAGCCATGGTATATGGATAACCATGGCTCTGTAATTAACTATCTTCTCTTAAGAAGCTGATACAGAGGCAAGGCTATCCAAAATTGACACACCAATCCCGCTAAGATTAAAAATGCCGTTAACTGCGCTGAACTTTCTTCTTATCATGGCCTTACCTCCTTTTATTTTTTT
>JAKJGQ010000220.1 GCA_022704305.1 Thermotogae bacterium
TGTTAAATAAACATTTTTATGAAACATATATAAGTATATTCTTTTTCCTATTTCTTTAAATTTGTACTTAAACAGTTTTCTTTCTGGCTTATAATTTATTAACTCACTTTCACATCCCATATTTTGCAATATCGTTTGCATTGCATATGCTTGCAATGTACTTCCATAATTATATCCGCTATCATACCAAGTTACTATTCCAACTTTTTTTTTCATATCACTACCTCCTGGCAAGAAAAATACATTTATACAGCCAAAAAGATACAATAAAAGAAATACAGGCTTTGGATAGTACCAAATAAGTATAAATGAGAATCAAGGCACTCCTTGCAAAACTTACCAAACAATACACAGAGAATCACAAGCTTTAATCCTGATGGAATGACTCCTATAGCGTATCGTAAGCTTGCCTGTGAATTGGTGGCTTAACGAGTATACCATGAATAAAAGTAACGATAATATTACAAATCAAAAACTATGCAATTTTTTATTTTGGGTGTTTTGTAATTATACATTTCTTGACATTCCCACTCTACTTGTATCGTAACTTATTATAGATTATATTTGAGTAAAAATCCTCAATACTTTGTGCACTCTCTTTTATCTCATAGCCTAATTTAGCTATATCTTGGGAAG
>JAKJGQ010000221.1 GCA_022704305.1 Thermotogae bacterium
GAAGCCGATTTTGTGGAGCTGATTACTAAGAAATCACAGGCTGAGCTGGACCGCAGCCTCCGGGATGGAAAGCGTGAGCTTGAGCAGTCACAGGCTCGTATTCACAAGCTGGACGAGATTATTCAAAGGCTTTATGAGGACAATGTTGAAGGCAAGATTTCCGATGAGCGTTTTGCGAAAATGAACGCCAGCTACGAGGAAGAACAGAAAGGTCTGGAAAGCCGGGTGACCGAGCTGAAAAAGTTGATTGCTGCCGAAAAGGAAAGTTCCGTGAATGTTGACCGCTTCTTGGCTCTTGTACGGAAGTACACGGACGTCAAAGAACTGACCGCAGAGATCATCCGGGAGTTCGTTGAGAAAATCTATGTGTATCAGTCTGAACGCATTGACGGGCACAAGGCGCAGCGTATCAAAATCGTATGGAACTGCATAGGCGAATTCACACCGCCAGTTATTACTGACAAAGAAAAATCGGCATAGCCGGTAAATACATACCAAACTATGCCGATATTTTTTTCCGGGATTGAAAATCCCTAATTTGCACCACCTAAAGAGCGGCTGTGTTGAATCATAACATATTGTCCTGCCTATCCTGTAGCCCTTGTATAATACTGGAGCATAGAGGTTG
>JAKJGQ010000222.1 GCA_022704305.1 Thermotogae bacterium
TTTTCACTTAGCTTAGTAAGCTTTTTTATGGTTTTTATGTCTAGTCCTATTTTTATTCCTTCTCTAGCCGTTTCAATCGCTTTTTTATACTCCCCTTCAAGCTTTCCTTCAAGTTTTCCTTTTTCTATTCCTTTTTTTATTCCTTCTTCCAAGCCTTTCTGCATACCGTTCATGGTTGCCCTTTCGAGAAGTATCTCACGGTATCTTTCTGCTGATCTTTTGTCCATCAGCGCTTTTTGTCTAGCAAGATATCTCTGTCTCATCTGTTCGTCTTTACTCAGTTCTTTTATCTTCTGGGCCGCCATCTTTAGCACCTCCTCACTTTCTATAAGTTCTTCTACCTTTTTTTCTTTCCCTTTCATTCCTGTTTCTTTTATGAACAGAATCCATTTTTCTAACATGTCCAACTCGTTTATCGTTTTCTTTTCTCTGAACTTGGGCAGTTCTATGTAATGTAGTTCAAGATCGTCTATATACTCGTACTTTTCCTTTATCTCCATTATTTTATATACTGTATGGTATCTTTTCGTTTCTTTTATAAGCTTGAAGTCCAGTATGTTTATTATTATGCACTTTTTTAACTCTTCATATGTCTTTCCTTCTTTTATCGTCTCTGAATA
>JAKJGQ010000223.1 GCA_022704305.1 Thermotogae bacterium
GGTGAAGTTGAAGAAGTGAACGGGGTTATAAGGAACTTTAACCACGATTACATAAACACAGAGGATTTCGGTGGAGCAGTCATAAAGTTTAAAAATGGTTCTGTAGGAATTCTTGAAGGAACATCTAATGTATATGAAAAAAATCTTGATGAAAAACTTTCAATATTCGGAGAAAACGGAACGGTTGTAATAGGCGGATTAGCCGTGAATAAGATCGAAACATGGAGATTTGAAAACGAAAATTCCCATCCGTTTCAGAACCTCCCTGATCCGGATACCGTTTACGGAAATGGACATGTTCCCCTATACAGAGATTTTTATGAAGCTGTTACAAAAGGAAGAGAACCATTTATAAATGGAGAAGAAGGAAAGAAGGCTGTTCAGACCATACTAGCAATCTACAAATCTTCCTTAACAGGCAGTACGGTTAAATTTCCATTTGACTTTTCAACTCTCGAAATGAAAGGATATTTCAATAAATAAAATTCCCGCCTAAGCGGGAATTTTTTATTAACCTTGAAAGTGCATTTTAATCTTCCCTTCAGGGGAGTACGGCGCAGCCGGGAGGGATGTGCCTTGTGTCTTTGTACTTTTGCTTCAAGTTCTTTCACTTTTTCTAA
>JAKJGQ010000224.1 GCA_022704305.1 Thermotogae bacterium
CGAAATAAATCAAAAGCACAAAGGCAAATCCCTCCCGGCTAAAGCCGTACTCCCCTAAAGGGGAGAATAGTTCAAGTCCTCGAAATAAATCAAAAGCACAAAGGCAAATCCCTCCCGGCTAAAGCCGTACTCCCCTAAAGGGGAGAATAAGACCAAGTGTTGAATAAAGAGGATAAAGATGTCAAATTTTCCGTATGACAAGAAAATGAAAGTATTATCAAAAAAACTAAGGAAAGAAAGCACTTTGTCAGAAGTATTGTTGTGGGAGCATTTAAAAAAAAGGCAGCTGTGCGGTTGTAATTTTAATAGACAGAAACCGCTATTAAATTATATTGTTGATTTTTATTGTAAGGAAAAATCTTTAGTAATTGAGATTGATGGTGCAAGTCATGAAAATAAGTATGAAAAGGATTTAGCAAGGGAAAAAGAGTTAAAAGCCTTAGGTCTTCATATAATTAGGTTTAAGGATGAAGATGTAAAAAGAAATATGGAAGAAGTATTAAGATCAATAGAAACTTGGATTTTAAATTCCAAGAAATAAATCAAAAGCACAAAGGCAAATCCCTCCCGGCTAAAGCCGTACTCCCCTAAAGGGGAGAATAGTTCAAGTA
>JAKJGQ010000225.1 GCA_022704305.1 Thermotogae bacterium
ATAAATTCTTATTCTTCGGCTTTATCTACAGTGTTGCTATGCAGTCGTTGAAATTATTAATTTCACTAAAATTCAGCTTATTTTAACTTAATTATATCATAGACTATTGTAAATTGTGAATAACTATAACTCAAATAGAAGAGTTAAACTATGTCAAATTAAACTATGATACTATAGAAGCTTTAGAGCTTAAAAAAATAAAACCATCTATCGACTGAATTTGTCAATAGATGGTTTTTTATTTGCAAAGTAAATTACTTCGGTATCAATACTTCTGTTTCTGTAGGTTTTATTGAAAGTTCTTTGTTCTTTCTAATGTCTTTTATTTCTTCTTTCAGTGTTTGTTATATCATTTTTTTGTGTATTTTCAGCAGTCTTTATTTTTCTTGTTCATCGATGCCTACATTGTATGTGTGGATGAGAATTTAGCTTTTCAACATGTTCTATGGTATGCGGATTCTTTGGCTTTCTTTCACTAAATATGTTATGTTATTTCTTCTTGTTTTCTTGCATGCCATGCAGTGAGAACTTCCTTTTTTATGGTTCCTTCTCCTGCAGGATATTGTATAATACCGGATACCTA
>JAKJGQ010000226.1 GCA_022704305.1 Thermotogae bacterium
CTTCTCAGAAATGAATTCCATGATATTCTTCCAGGCTCTTCAATCAAAGAGGTTTATGATGATACCCAAACAGAGCTTGGTCAGGTAATAAAAAAATCTATGGAGTTATCTGAAAAAATGATTTCTGAAAGAGTTTCAGATACAGGACTTACTATATTTAATCCATCAAGCACCGATAATTATATGATTTTTGAGCATGAAAAGAATATGAAAGTGTTTTATGAAGATAAAAAACTTTTAAAGCAAAGAACTTTTGAAGGAAGGTACCTATACTTCATAAAAGAAAAAATTTCAGCTCTGGATTGGGTGAACCTGAATGCTGTTTATGGCGATGAAAATAGCCAGAGCATGACTTTTACGGATAGCCGGCTGCTGGAAAATGAGTTTATAAAAGCTACAATAAATGATGATGGAACAATCAACGTATATCAGAAGAAATTTGGGAAAGCAGTTTCTGAAAACGGAATGAACCGGCTCATGTTATATAAAAACATACCATATTACTGGGAAAACTGGGATATTGATAAAAATTACTATAAGTCTGGAGTTCAGCTGAAAGCCCAGAACATAAAAACAGTTGAA
>JAKJGQ010000227.1 GCA_022704305.1 Thermotogae bacterium
GTCTTCTATATCAAGATAATCTCCATCCTTATCCTTAATACAGATAGGTGAAAGAGTTTTAAAAACAGTAGTATTTTCAGAAATTATTCTCTCCTGAATCAAATTTATTCTTTTTTTATCCAGAAAAAAATCCTTATATCTAAAAGTATCAATTTTTAAAAGTCCATTATAAATATTTATAAAAAACTTTGAGTCTGGAGAAGATATAGTAAAATATACTTCTTCATCTATTTTAAAAATTTCTTTTTCAAAAACAAAACGATTGAGGCAGACACTAAAACTATAATTTTTACTTTTCTTATTTGCTCCATCATTATAATAAAACAATGAATTAAAATACTGTTCATTAGTACTTTTAATACATTCTTTTATTAAACTTAAGAATAACATATTATACGTTACCGGAAGTACTGCTGTTCTGAATGCGCATTTTAATCTCAAGACACCACCTCCTAAGCTTTTCTTTCTAGACCTTTAACTATGTTTACACTATTTTTTTGATTTTTATATCTTATACCTCCTTTGTCAGCGGAGTAACAAAGCCCATTCCTATGGAATTCTTGGCTCCTAACCCTGTGCA
>JAKJGQ010000228.1 GCA_022704305.1 Thermotogae bacterium
CTTTACTGCACATCCACCGTCACCTTCGGCGCCACCTCCTTAAAAGGAGGATTTAAACGATTCTCCCCTTTAGGGGAGTACGGCGCAGCCGGGTCGGTGCCGCCTCATTCCTTACAGGAATGCTTCAAAGGAAGAATAAAAATAAATACCCAGCTTTCTAAAGTATAGCTGCAAAATTATTTCCAGCTTGTTGTATAATTGGTAACTTTTTTATTAACACAGATGCCACAATGTAAATTTAATGTATAATAGAATTAATTATAGTGCATTCTGATTTTTTAATCATTTTAATGGGGCTTCATGAGAAAAATTGTAACTTTTGTTTTACTCATTATTATTGCAAGCTGTTGTTTTTGCTATGAAAATGTCATAAAAAAGAGTATCGACAGCGATTTATCTGTAAAAGCTGTTTATTCATTAACAGAACAAGGTACGCCGTCAATAAATATTATATTTGAAAATTCATCAGAAACCTCTGCTAAGAGCATACATCTGTCTGATATATCTTTTAAGGCTCTTGAGCAGGTGAGTTATCCGTCATTCAGACGCCAGGATTCACCTGATGAATTAAGGGCTC
>JAKJGQ010000229.1 GCA_022704305.1 Thermotogae bacterium
TGATATTTGAAAAAAGAGTCCTATTTCCAGAAATATAACAAGCAGCTAAAAATTCTTGATGATTAATGTCTTTTATTGGAAGTTTTGAATATTTATATGGATCATTAGTAATAATAAGTGAGTTCCTCTCATTTAAATAAAATATCGGTATGCTTCTAATAATATCTTGAATAACGTAAATTTCAGATTTGTTTTGATACACTATTGCGAAATGACCGTGAAATTCTCTTACGATTTCTAAAATGTCATTCACTTCTCTACATTTTAAGAATAGTAGATAAACCTCCTTTGCCGTAAAAGTATTTCCTTCAGAATCTAGTATTCTCCCTATGATATAAGCATAAAAATTTTCAAAATCTATTGTTAACATAAGACACCACCTTTTCACAGCTATCATATAAGTGAGTCGGCAAATACCCCAAAAGTGATAAAACAAAAATCAAAAGAAGAGGTATTTATAATTGAGAAAGTACAGTAAAGAACGCAAAGAAAGAGCATTAAAACTATTAGATTCAATGTGAGTAAAAAAAGCATATTGCAGACATATCTCCTGTCTTTAAAGGCTCAAATATCTTTT
>JAKJGQ010000022.1 GCA_022704305.1 Thermotogae bacterium
CTTTAAGAAGTTCAGAACCAATTTCTTCATATATTCTGATTGCCGTTTTGGCTCCCAGACCAGGGAAAAGTTTAAGCGCCCTGCTCCATGAAATTTTGTCAAGAGGATTCTGAAGAACCTTTACAAAAGACAGCATATCTTTTATATGTGCCGTTTCTATGAACTTTCTTCCGGAAAGAAGTCTGTACGGAAGTCTTTTGGAATCCATCTTCTGCTGTAAAACCATAGAAAGGGAGTGTGTCCTGTAAAGTACGGCTATATCTTTGTATTCAAGACCTTCATCAATTTTATCTGCAATTATCTTACATACGACTTCACTTTGTTCTGAATCATCAAAAGTCTCTATCATGAAAGGAAGAACTCCGGTCTTTCTAACGGATTCAAGTTTTTTGGGAATAGCTTTTTCAGGAAGCATTGTGTTGATCAGTTGAACTATTTCCGGAACGCTCCTGTAGTTTTTCTGAATTTTGAAGAGCTTGGTTCCCTTGATTTCCATAAACTCCTGTATGTTTTCAAATCTTGCACCACGGAATGAATAAATGCTTTGGGCATCGTCTCCCACTGCAATCAGATTTTTATGAACGCTTGACAGGGCACGCACTATTTCAAGCTGAATCTTGCTGGTATCCTGAAACTCATCTACCAGAACATACCTGAACTGAGAGGATACCTTCTTAAGTATGTCCGGATTAGTCGAAAGAAGATGTCCAGTATTCACCAGAATATCGTCATAGTCCATTGAATTCATATCTTTTTTCATTTGGGCATACTTCATCCATATTTTTTCTATGTCCCCTTCAAACTCCATAAGATATGGAGCAATATCTCCAAGGGCCTCGCGAACTGATTTCACTGTATTGCATGCGTAACTTATTATCTTACTTACAACAGATTCTTTGGGTAGTTCTTTGTCCAAAGAGTATTCACTTCTGTACTCGTTCCTTGCCATCTTCAGAAGATCATCAGCATCTTCTGAATCAAGAATGGAGTAACTGTTTGCATATCCCAGAATATTGGCATACTTCCTCAGTATAAGATTGCACACATGATGAAAAGTACCTGCAACAAGCTGCGAGGTATCCTTTTCGGTTACTTTTTTTACTCTCTCTATCATCTGTTTTGCTGCAGCACGCGTAAATGTCACCAAAAGAATATTTTCCGCTCTGACATGATTATCCAGAAGATACGCTATCTTATAGGTTATCACTCTGGTCTTTCCGGAACCCGGCCCGGCAATTATAAGTGTATTCCCTTCGGATTTTGTAACTGCTTCAAGCTGTTCCTGGTCAAGTCCGTCCTTTATAAACTCTGACAGATTCCTTTTCAGAGTAAATACTTCAGTCTCATTTTCCATCTTTCACCTAAAAAATCTTTTTACCAAGCATAGAGCTAAGATCCTTCAGTTGGGCGCTCCTGCTCGGATGCCTTAGTTTTCGCAGTGCTTTGACCTCAATCTGTCTTATTCTCTCTCTGGTGACGTTGAAGAACTGCCCTACCTCCTCAAGAGTCTTTACTTTACCGTCAAAAAGACCGTATCTCATCTTAAGCACGGTTGCTTCTTTGGGTTGAAGAGTGTCCAGTATCTTCTCTATCTCTTCTCTTATTATCATCTTAACTGCTGCTTCTTCAGGATGATCAACGGCATCATCTGCAAGAAAATCTCCCAGAGTGGAGTCATCTTCATCAGATCCGGTTATTGGAGAGTCGGCAGAAATGGTCTCCCTCGCTGCAAGAAGTATCTCACTTATCTTATCAACAGGTTTGTCCATGAGTTTTGAAAGATCCTGTACGGTTGGATATTCACCATTTTCCTGTAGAAACTCCCTTATCACTTTGTTCAGCCTGTTGATGGTTTCAACCATATGAACTGGTATTCTGATTGTCCTTGCCTGATCAGCTATAGCTCTTGTTATAGCTTGCCTTATCCACCAAGTAGCGTATGTGGAAAATTTAAAACCTTTTTTCCAGTCAAATTTATTTACGGCTTTTATAAGACCTATATTTCCTTCCTGAATTAAATCCAGAAAACTCAAGCCTCTGCCAACATATCTCTTGGCAATGCTTATGACAAGCCTCAAATTAGTTTTTATCAGTTCATCTCTTGATCTTTTATCTCCGGCCTGAGCCCTCTGTGCCAATTGCCTTTCCCTTCTTGGGGTGAGCAACCCTATTTTGCTTATTTCCTTCAAATATATTTTTATCGGATCATTAAGCGATATATTGTCATACATCTGCATTTCGCCGTCACCAAGTATGTCGAGCACCTCATACTCCTCGGCGGCCGGTTCGGCAAACTCATCTTCGGAAAGAAGAAAATTATCATCACCCATAATATCCTCTGTTTCTCCGTCCAAGCTTGAATCTATTATCTCTATATCGAACTTCTGCAGTTCTGTATATATTTTTTCAAGATAATCGGCGTCAATCATCTCCGAGTCTTCCGGAATACACTTATCTATATCCTCATAAGTAAGCTTATTGCTGTTTTTCTTTGCCAAATCCCTTAAATCTTTTATAATTGCTTCTATAGTTTTTTGCGGTTTCTGATTCTTGTTCTTGAGCTTTATCTTGTCATCCTCAAGGATCTCAAGATCTCCAAGCTCCTGTATAGTATCAGCTACCTCAAGATTCAGATCGTTTGCCATAACCATCTTATTTACCTCCAAGACTTTTCTGTTTTGAAATGCAGTTTATTATCTCCAAAGCTATTTTAGCCCGTTCCTCCTCATCAACTGTACCCTTAAGTTTATTTTTAAGACTATCAATATGTTTCTGAAAGGTTTTCCTTTCAAAAGTCATTTTTAATGCGTCATATATTTTTCCGGGTTCAAAAAAACTATCGATAAGATAGATCTGAGAGATCATCTCACATAACTGTACGGAACCGTTTTCAAGTATCTGTGTAATATTTTTGCCTTCATTTACGAACCTTAAAAACTCTTTGGCGGGTCCTTCATCAATAGCCCCACTGTCAAGCTCATTAAGCTTTTCCTTGTAATCATCGTATTTCAGCCACAGATAGATAATAGACCTGTCAAAATCATATCTTATTTCTTTTTCGAGATTTTGATGTTTTTGTTGATTTTGTATTATTGAATCTGCTTTAAAATTCAAAGTCTGAATCTTTGACTTGATTATTTCCTCTATTATTTCGTCGCGCTTTTTTGTTATCTGAGCAATAGTGCTGATAAAAGTGTCAAGTATCTCAAACCGTTTGGATTCTGTAAACTTTTTGTACCACACGGACATTTCCTTTAAATACTCTTCTAGTCCAAAATCATTTTGTATATCGTATCTTGAAACATATGCATGCGGTATATATTCATGGAACTTATAAGATTTCTTAAGAAGCTCGGCTATGTACTTGTTTTGATTACTGCGTACCAGTTCATCGGGATCTTTTTCATCATACTTAGCAACAGCAATCTGAAAACCTTTTGCACAAAGATTGTCTATAGAAGATAGTGTAGCTTTGCGGCCAGCTTCATCTGAATCGAACATTGTAATGATTTTGTTCGTGGATTTCATTAACTCAAAGGCATGTTCCTTGGTGAGAACCGAACCAAGAACTGCTGCAACATTTTTAAATCCTGCCCTGTACATTGAAATTGCATCAAAATACCCTTCTACTATAATTGCAAAGTCATTCTGCTTTATATAATTTTTTGTTTTATGATAAAGATAAAGTATCTTTCCTTTTTTGAAGTACTGTGTTTCCGGAGTGTTAAGATATTTTGGCGATGAGCCATCTATACTGCGGGCAGAAAACCCCGAAAGATCTCCATTATTGTCTCTTATCGGTATTATCAGCCTGTTATTGAAAAACTCGCGGTTTTGATTATACAATCCATTTCTGATTGCGAGTTCAACTTTAAAGTCACTTTTATTAATTACCTGCATAACTTCTTTACCGGTTGAAAAACCCAGTTCAAACTCTTTTGCCGCTTGTCTGTCAATACTCCTGTTTTTGAGGTATTTCCATATTTCAGAACTGTCAGGAAGGTTCATAAGTGTATCGCTATAGGCAACAGCTACCTCTCTGTTAAGTCTTAGCTCTGGTATTTCTGGCCTTTCCTCTAGTTCAATTTGTATTCCGCTTTGTGCTGCCAGTTTTTTCACAGCCTGAACATAACTAACCTTTTCATACTCTTTGACAAAATTTATTGCATCGCCGTGTGCGCCGCAACCAAAACAATGATATGTGTTGGTTTCTGCAAAAACATAGAAAGAAGGTGTGTCTTCTGGATGGAACGGACACAATGCCGAATAATTCCTGCCTGCTTTCTTTACCGATATATATGAACTTATTACATCAACTATGCTTAATGAGTCCTTTATTTTCTGAACCGTTTCCTTAAGTTGATCGTAATTGTTCATTTCTATACCTCTTTGAAAAAAAGAACGGCGTTCGAATGCCGTTCTTTTAATTTTATTTCTGATGTTCCAAAAAATACTACCTCTTGGAGAACTGTGGGCGTTTCCTTGCTTTTCTTAATCCGTACTTCTTTCTTTCAACTGCTCTTGAATCTCTAGTAAGCATTCCTCTTACTTTAAGAACAGGTCTTGTGCTTTCGTCAAGTTCAAGAAGAGCTCTTGCAACTCCGAGTCTTACTGCTCCTGACTGTCCGTTAAGTCCGCCGCCTTCAACTATAATGTATACGTCAAACTTATTCTCATTCTGAGTTACTGTAAGAGGTTCAAAAGCATGTCTGGTCCATATTTTATTGTTATTAAAATACGCAACGGGATCATCATACTCTTTACCGTTTATAGTAAATTTGCCGGTTCCCGGTCTGAGATGAACCCTGGCAATTGATGTTTTTCTTCTGCCTGTACCGTAATAATCCAACAATTCAGCCATTACAATCTCCTCCTGTTTTATAGTTCTATCTTTTCTGGTTTCTGTGCTTCGTGCGGATGACTAGAACCAGCATATATCTTAAGTTTTTTAATCATATGCTTGGAAAGAATGCTTTTTGGCATCATTCCCTTTATAGCCATTTCAAGAACTCTCTCCGGCTTTTTATCAAAAACCTCTGTGATTTTTGAAACCTTAAGTCCTCCCGGAAAGCCTGTATGTCTATAGTATACCTTCTGAGTCATTTTCCTGCCGCTTACACATATTTTTTCTGCATTTACTATTATTACAAAATCACCTGTATCAATATGCGGAGTATATGTAGGCTTATTTTTTCCCTGTAAAATTTTTGAAACCTGAGAAGCCAATCTTCCCAGAGTTTTACCCTGAGCATCCACGAGGTACCATTTCCTTTTAACCTCTGCCGGCTTAGCCATGTAAGTCTTCTGTGTCATTATAGAAGCCATTATTTGCTTCCTCCTTTCAAGTCTTTATTATTAAAAATCTTTTTTATTCTTGAATATGCTATGTCTCCGATAAAAGAGTTCGCCAGGAACTTAATTATGTTAAAACCTATTATGGTAAGAATCAGCCCGGAAGTTCCAACACCAAGGGCAGATCCTGCATCTGCAAAGCTCATGCCTGTATATAACGGAAGAAATAAAAAATTCATTATAAGCATTACTAAACTTGCAGCCAAACTGGATAATGAATACCCAATATACTTAGCTGTTCTGGTCTTCAGCAATGACAGGATAGACACAAAAACCAGCCCGGCTGTAGTATTCATAAGCATTCCTATCGGGCCGCCCGCTCCCTGGTGAATCAAGGTAAAAAGGAGATCTTTGATCAAAAGGGAAAACAGAGCTGGAATCCATCCAAAAGCCTGAACCATAACAACTATAAGCGATATGCTCGGGTCGAACCTAAGAAAAGCAGCAAACGGAAATATTGGAAACTCTATGAAAGTCAACAAAAAAGCCAGTGCTCCTATTATACCTGATACAGCCAACCTTTTTGAACTCATAAGTCACCTTCCATAGGCTGACTTACTGTGCCTGAGGATATATGCTTACGTACTTTCTATTGTTCTTCTCTTCAAACTTCACCCTGCCATCAGCAGTGGCAAATATTGTAAAATCTCTGCCTAAACCGACGTTCTTGCCAGGGTGAATCTTGGTGCCTCTCTGCCTTATTATTATGCTTCCTGATGTTACCAGCTTTCCTTCTCCTGCTTTTACACCAAGATACTTAGGGTTGCTGTCTCTTCTATTGGCATCGCCTGCCGCACCAGCAAAAAATTGTAGGTTGAGTTTCATTAGCTTGACACCTCCACTTTCATATTCTTTTTATAGTCTGTCTCTATGTTCTTAAAAGCTTCTAACAGGTAACTCTGCAGTTTCAACGAAATAACGTTGTCCGGGTCGAAATCTAACTGTATCGTGTTTTCCATTATTTTATATGATCCCATTTTTTCTTTTTCTATAATTTCACCCACAAACTGCGTCAGAACGCTTACAGCACTGCATACTATATCCTTACCATACGCACCGTAGCCGGCATGACCTTTTATAGTCATTCTTGCTCCTTCTACGCTTACGCGTATCATAACCTAAGCTTCTATCTTGGTTATCTTTAAGGCTGTAAACTGCTGTCTGTGGCCGTTTACCCTTCTGTACATCTTTCTTCTTCTGAACTTTACAACCAGAATTTTTTCGTCTTTTCCATGTTCAATGACTTCGGCGTTTATTTTGGCTCCCTGAACATATGGAGATCCCACTTTCACCGAATCATCTTTCTTTACAAACAAAACCTTGTCAAAAACAAAGGAAGAACCGGGTTCTACTCCGTTTACCTTTTCTGTGTACAGAGTTTGACCTTCTTCCACTTTGTACTGCTTTCCTCCAAATTCCAATATGGCGTACATAATGTCACCTCCTGCATTTATGAAATAATCCGCCTGGGATACAAGGTATCTTAGAAAAAGAATTTATAACCTTATCCCGAGATAATATTTTATCATATATAAAAACTCACTCTATTAATTTTCTGTAACAGATTGCCTGTTTATAATATAAACATCTTTATCAAGAAGCACTTTTCCTTGAGTCTGAAGCTCAGTCATAACCCGGTCAATTCCTGTTTCTTCAACAAATTTTTTTGGCAGACCCAGACGTTTGCTACCGCTCATTTGGTACAGTTTCTTCATATTGTAGTAGAGGATAATCTGCTCGTCTTCCTTTGAAAATGATGAGAGCTCTGAAAAAAGTTCTTTAAGCGATTCCGAAAATAGCTTGCAAAAACTTTTATCTTTAAGTTTTTCCTTAAACTCATCGTCAGAAAGATTATCCAGTTCAAAATCCCCTATCCCGAAGTAATCTATAAGCCCTATATTACAATAGTATTTATCAAGCCCAATTATATCACCGGTTGAAAAGATCCTGAACAACCTGTTAGTTTCAAAACCATATATAACTCCAAGCACAATACCGTTTGCTACTATATACATTCCGTCAATCCTTACACCAAAGCTGGTTATTCTTTCTACATTCATACTAATCATCAACCTGTACTATCAATTTATTGTTATGTACTCTCAGAACATAATCTATCCATGAGTTTAAACCATTAAACCTTAAAAACTCCCAGTGCTTTCTCAAAAGCGAGTTTATCTGCTCCAGATCCGTCAGCATAAAAGATGAGCTGTATATTATATATAACGTAAGCGCCCTGTCATTAAGGGTTATTGACCTCTCAAAAAGTTCAGAAAAAAAAGCATACCAGTTCTCGGCAGGAAAGCTCTTTTTTACTATGACACCTCTCATCATGGCTATAAACCTAGAAACGTTAAACTCCACAAGAAGCTTGTTTATTTCGTCCTTAAAATCCGAAAAGGTCTGCGGTATTTCAACCTCTTCATCGTTGTCGTTAATGTAAAAATCCAGAGCTTTTATAAAATCATCAAGATCTCCGTCACCTTTAAGCTCTTTCAAAAGATCTTTTTTAGAACCACCGGCAGCGGAACTTTTCTGATCATTGTAATTACTTATTATAAAACTTGGATCCGGCATTCTGCCTACAAGACTCATATAAGAAAAGCCTACGTACATATCCGAAAGAGACTTTATAAAAAAAGTCAGGATATCTTCTGGAATCTCATCCATACAATCATATTCATATAGAACCGCATTTTCAAGTACTCTGTAATCATTAAGCACATTAAGCTCAGTAAAGAATGAAACAAGTCCGAAAAAAGAACCACTGCTGAATATGTTTTTGGTATCGGTAATCTTTCCCTGCTGTATATAAAAAAGTTTTTTTACAGGACTGTCTTTTTCTATTATTACCTTTCCTTTCTTATACTTATTGATCTTCATGGCTATTCCCCCTTAAAGCTGTTTCATATCCTTTTTCTTTAAGGTATTCATTGATCTTCATGCTCACATCCGGATAAGAGGAAGAAAGTTCTTGTGAAATCTCCATAAGTCTTATGGCTTTTTCTTCATTTATCTCAAGCTTTTGCAGATAAACTGAAATATCTGAGCCGTTTAGGACAAACGTATACGGATCGTCCAAAAAGTCAACCGAGTTCACGGCATACCATTGTCTTATTTTCAGCGCCATGTCAGGATATATGAACTCAATATCTGTTATCACTTCTTCTATTTTTTCGCCTATCCTCTCAATTCCTTCAGAAAGCTTTGCATTCGCAAGATAACTTATTACGTCCATGCCTTTTGAGATGAATGTAACAGGATCAGCAAAGAAATCAAGCTTATTTAAACCTTTTACAGAGGTATAAAGCGGTATCTTATAGTTTGGCGTATTGTAATAAAAAGATTTCACTATCGTCTGCGCAATAGGAACAGCTGCAGTTGAAGATAAAAGATCCTTTCCGTCAACCCTTACTGATAGGCTTGTGCTTCCGGTATCACCTGTAAACCACGCCGCACTTTCGGCAGTTCCGGTTTTTCCAACCAGTTCAACCCCCTGTACATTTGCACGTTTAGCGCTCCCAGAAACAACAGTTTCCCTTAATAACTGAACCATGGAAGCATAGGTCTGCGGCGAAATTCCCTCTACTTTTCTTTCAATAGAAGGATTTTGCCTGAAAATAATGTTTCCGCGTCGGTCATAAACTTCAAAAACTGAGAATATCTTAGGTATAAGTCCATAATTTGAGAACATCGTATAAGCTCTTACCATATTGTATGGATTAGTCTCTAGTGTGCCCAAAGACAGAGTCAGGTCTCCTG
This sequence comes from Thermotogae bacterium, assembly GCA_022704305.1. Taxonomy (GTDB): domain Bacteria; phylum Thermotogota; class Thermotogae; order Petrotogales; family Petrotogaceae; genus UBA5851. Next base: position 9,115 of record JAKJGQ010000022.1, read on the forward strand.
GATATTTGCCCTTTATACCTATGTTCTTCTTAAGAAAGTCTTCTATTTTCTGTATGGAGTTGGTTGGCGATGTTGAAACATGCATAGCAAGATAAATAGAAGAAATGTTTATCGAATTTACCAAGGATTCTTTAAGTGTTACTTCACCTCTGAACTTCTTATCAAAGTTTTGAGGTTTCCATCCTCCAAAGTCCGTAGGCTTATCGGGCAGTATAGTATCAAAGGTATAGCCGTTTTCTATTGCCATGGAGTAATAGAAAGGCTTTACTCCGGATCCTATCTGTTGCTGGGAAAGAAATGCAGAGTACTGGCTGCCCCAAAATCCAAGCATCTCACCCGTTTTATTATTTATAGCAATACCGCATGCAGTTGCGGGCATAGTCACGGATTCGAATATATCTTTATCAAACGTGCTTTTTATGACATATCCGCCTGATTTCAGATTAAGCTCCTTCAGTTCGCTTATGCATTGATAGATAAGTTCAACATAACGGTCTTCATATGTAAATTTTTTAAACTCCATCTTTTCCAGATCTTCTGCTGCCTTTTTAAGGTCAATAGTATTCTTAAGGCTTGATCCTCCCAGAGAGTTGAGTAGTGCCTGCGCCTGTTTCCTGGCTCTGTCGGGATGACGGTATGGGTCATATATAGAAGGTCCGTTTATTATACCAACCAAAACAGCCATCTCTGCAAAACTCAGATCATTTATATTTTTTTTGAAGTACCTATCAGCTGCAGCCGGAAATCCAAGTATATCGTTTCCAAGATAGGCTGCATTATTCATATACGCTTCAAGTATTTCATCCTTAGAGTAGGATCTTTCAATAAAAAAAGCAAGCATTATATCAAGCATCTTTCTTTTTATGGTTTTTTCGTTTGAAAGATAAACCATCTTTGCCAGCTGTTGGGTTATGGTGCTTCCGCCCTGTGAAAAATCCAGTGTAAAAGCATTTATAACTACTGCTCTTATAAAAGATTTGAGGTTAAACCCGTAATGTTCATAAAAATCCCTATCTTCAGACCATAAAAGTGTATTTATAAGGTTCACAGGCATATCCGCAAGCTTTACATACTTGTACTTGGTAGGTAAGATTAGTTCACCGTTCCTGAACAGATAAGTGTTATAATTAGAGTTAATAAAAAATATGGAGTTTGAATTTTTATAAAAATTGTATGTGTAAATAAAAAGAAAAGCAAAAAAACACATACCTACCGCAAATCCTATAAAAAAACTTCTGAAATATTTTTTCACTGAATTTCCTCCCAAAGTTCTTTTTACTAAGTATTTCTCGTATCAAAATTATTATATCATATCTCATTCCGAGGTGCATACAAATGAAATATCTATTAAGATTCAAGAAATATTCATGTCTTTCATACATATCCCACAACGATATAGCCAGAACAGTAGAAATGTTCATGAGAAGATCCGGTTGTCCTATGGATTATTCACAGGGCTTTCATCCAATGCCGCTGATCTCATACTCACCTGCTATTCCTCTGGGATTTATAAACAGGGCTGTGTATCTTACCATACAGACTAAAGATCATTTTGATTTTTCAACGGTATCGGGCAGTATACAAAAAGGATTAGATCTTTTGGAACACACGGAGACTGCTCCTTCTTTCAAACTTTCGGCAGAGATTAAAGGATACCGTTTTAAATGCTATCTTTCCGAAAATACTTTCAAAAAGTTAATTTCATACGAAACTTCAACTATAGAAAAAGGAAAAAACAGTTATGATTTTAAAAAACTGTTTATGGATTTCACATATTGCGTGAATAAAAAAGGCTTTTTTATGATACAATATACTCAGGAAAGCGATATGCTTTTCAATCCTTTTAAGCTGGTTAAGGATGGATTTGAACCGGAAAAGGATTTTTTTATTCCAATATGCGATGAGGCCGTATGGAGGGCTGGATATGAAAAAAATACTGGTTGTTGATGATTCTGAAGTATTGCGCAACATACTTACTTTCAATCTCAAGCACGCCGGATATGATGTACAGGAAGCCATTAACGGAAAAGATGCCATAGATAAGATTAAAAAAGTACGTCCGGATACCATATGTCTCGATATTATGATGCCTATAATGGACGGTTTTACCGTTCTGAAAATACTCAAGGACGAAGGTATGGATATTCCTGTTATTGTACTCACAGCAAAAGGCGGAGAAGATGATGAGCAGAACGCTTTGTCTTTAGGCGCAAGAAAAGTGCTTACCAAGCCTTTCAGTCCTAAACAGCTTATCGATACCGTCAAATCTCTTGTCGGAGAGTAGATTATGAGTGATTATAAAAGGATTTACAATAAACTTAACTCTATTTTGAACGCTTTTTCCGATGACACCGATGACACTGCGGAGCTTCAGGAAAGAGTGGATAAGCTCATTGACATATACATAAACGAGCTTAATAATTATAAAGTGAAAATTGAAGAAAACACCCTCATTCTTCAGGCTCAGTTTGAAGAAATATCTAGAACATATGAAGAGCTTACCACTGTTCTGGATATAAGTAAGATGGTTTTCTCAGTCAAAGATCCCAGACTCGCCATAGAAAATGTAGTCACACGGTTAAAAGATGTAATAAACTTTAGAAATATAGTAGTGGGAGAGTTTATCCTTAACGATGATTATCACGACTTTAATCTTTTGTATTCAGAGTTTCTTGATGCTGATCTGAATATACTTCCGCTTCTTAACATAATGAACAGGACTAAACCTATTAAAACTATTTTAAAAGAGCGTGATGAGATAAACGATTATCCGGACTCCATGCTTTTGGTGCCTATAAAGTCTCAGATAAAGATTTGGGGATTTCTTCTGCTTTACGGGAAAAAAGACCGTTCAATATTTCTGGCCTCAGATAAAAAAATTTTAGAGTCAGTTGCCGAACAGCTCGCATTCGGATTTGATACTATGAACTATCTTAAAGAGCGTATAAAACAGCAGAAAATGGACGAACAGCTGAAACTCGCAAAAGAAATACAGGAGTCTCTTTTACCTAAGACTTTGCCCACATTTGAAAAGATTCAGCTTTCAACCTTTTACCGATCTGCTTTCGATGTCGGCGGTGATTACTACGATGCTTTAAAACTTAGCGAAACAAAGCTTTTTGCTATTCTCGCCGATGTTTCCGGCAAGGGTGTTCCTGCTGCACTTATAATGAGCTCTCTTAAAGGTGTGGTGAGGAGCAAGGTGGAAAATGCCGCCGATCTCGGTGAAGTTGTTAACTATATAAACAACTTTCTTAGCAGAAGTCTGCCTTCAGATAGATTTGTAACTGCCATATTTGTACTCGTTGATTCAGAAAACAAAACCCTTCAGGTAATAAATGCCGGACATAACGAATCGCCTTTTTTTATAGACGGAAAGTTTTATTCCAGCAAAGCCGGAGGATTACCGCTCGGAATACTTGAGGACAACGCTTACTCTCCAGAAAAATTCGAGTATACGGAAGATCTTGTCTTTTTTACATATACCGACGGACTGACTGAGGCTCGCAACCCTAAAAAAGATGAGTACGGCTGGGAAAGATTACAAAGCTTAATGCAACTGATAAAAAGAGATAACACGGATGTAATAGTTAATAGTATAATAGATTCGGTAGATACTTTTGTAGAAAATGCCGAGCAGCATGATGATACAACTTTACTTGCAATTAAAAGTTTTTAGGAGGGATATAAGATGTCAGGCCACAATAAATGGGCGAATATTAAGCACAGAAAAGGTGCACAGGATGCGAAAAGATCGCAGATGTTCACAAAAATTATCAGAGAATTGACGGTTGCAGCCAGAGAAGGCGGAGCTGTACCTGATTCAAACCCGAGATTGAGAACCGCTATAGAAAAAGCAAGAGAAGCAAACATGCCCAAAGACAAAATCGAATCGGCCATAAATAAAGGTATTGGTGCTGAAGGAGCAGATGCGCTCGTTGAAATAATGTACGAAGGTTATGGTCCCGCAGGTGTGGCCCTTATAATTTCAGTAGTTACAGATAATAAAAATAGAACTGCTCAGGAAATAAGGCACCTGTTATCCAGACATGGCGGAGCATTGGCAGAAAATGGAGCCGTTTCCTGGAATTTTGAGAGAAAGGCTATTCTGGAAGTTCCGAAGAATGAAATAACCGATTCCGATGCTTTCCTTATGGCAGCCATTGATGCAGGAGCAGAGGATGTAGATGATTCAGACGATCCGGTAGAAGTTGTAGGTCCGGTAGAGTCTCTGGGAAATATGAGAAACTCCATACAGAACTCCGGTTTTACAGTAAAAGCCCAGTTGAGTTATCTGCCAAAAACTACAGTAAAAATGACTGGATCAGATGCGGAAAAATTATTGAAGCTTCTGGATTCCCTGGATGACAACGATGATGTTCAGGAAGTATTTGGAAATTACGAAATAGACGAAGCTGAAATGGAAAAACTGGCTCAGAATATGTAAATAAAATGGGGACATCGTCCCCGTTTTGTTTTCTTTGGAGTGTATATTTTGAAAAAAAATGTTTTTTTAATATGCATCCTGTTATGTTCTTTGTCTTTCTTTGGAAGAGAAAGTTCGATTATTGCCGATTACAAAAATTCCCTTCAAATAAATTTTAACTTCAATTTTGATCTGCCTGATGTATACAGCGGCGGATTGTTTTATTTTATAGAATTTCAGAATGAAAAAATTAAGGTAAGCGATATAGACCAGGTGATTAACTATATCGACTTCAGCCAGCCAGGATTTGAGATCACCTACCGTTACCCAAAAGAGATCCGCAGTCCCACTTTTATAAAGACCAACTATGAGTTCTTTTCGGTTAATGCTGATAATTTTTTGAATCTGTCTCTTAAGGAACTTTTTTTCGGTATAAATTTTTCTGACAAACTGCTGAAAAGCTCTTACTGGATAAAATTTACTGATATACAGACCTCAGAGTTCAACATTGGAATTGATAACAACTCGCTTGGTCTTTATCTTAACATAGGACAGAATGGTGTTAGACCTTTTTTTAATCTGGGAAAAAACATATTCTTTTCAGTACATGATTTTTTTCTTGATGATCTATACATAATGACCGAAGAAGTCATTTTCAGATACAGCAAATCATCCGGCAAACTGCTCATTAACTCTTTATATTTCAATTACTCAAACAATATTTTTTCTTACAGGATACCTATAAACGACAAACTCATGTTCGTAATTTCTGATCTGGGCTTTGGCATATCTTTCATACTAAAAGTATAAAAACGGAGGTGTTTTATGGAAGAAGGAATAGTATACGAGTCCCAGTATGACGACAAAGATTATGAGAGACTTCTTCAGGATTTAATAAAGTATTTCCAGCTTGATGTGACAGGTTATAAACAGCACAGGGTAAGAAGGCGAATAGATATTTTAATGAAGAAGTACTCGTATAAAACCTACTCCGATTACATGAAGGATCTAAGAAACGATCCAAAAAAATGGGATGAGTTTCTTGATAAGCTGACGATAAACGTTACAGAATTCTTTAGAAATCCAGAGAAATGGGAGTATTTACAAAAGAATATAATTCCTATGCTTATGAAAGAAAACTCTTCTGCATTCAAAGCTTGGAGTGCAGGTTGCTCTTCAGGTGAAGAACCTTACACTCTTTCAATCGTCTTTGAAGAGATGAGAGCAAGAAATGCCTCTATTCTTGCCGCCGATCTTGATAAGTTTGTTCTTGCAAAAGCTCAGGAAGGAATATACGAAGAAAGAAGTACCATAAATATGACTACCGAGCTTAAAGACAGATACTTTACAAAACTTGCCGATGGAAAGCTTCAGGTAAAGCAGTTGTTGAAAAGCAGGATCAAGTTCAAACAGCTTAACCTTCTGACAGATCCTTTTGAAAAAAATTTTGATCTTATTATATGCAGAAACGTTGTGATATACTTTGATAATGATGCAAAGGAAGGTCTCTATAAAAAATTCGCCGAAGCTCTCAGACCTAACGGTGTTCTTTTCGTAGGATCCACCGAAAGGATTTTCAACTATCGTGAAATTGGTCTTAAAACGATAGCTCCGTTTTTTTATCAAAAGGAGAAGTAATGAGTTGGATAGTACCGGTAATAATATTTGCCGATCAACTGATAAAAGTTGCTGCTAAAAATTACCTTTTCTATAATCCCATAAAAATTTGGTTTTTTGAACTTACATATACTGAAAATACAGGTATTGCCTTTGGTGCTTTCAAAGGTGCTTCACTTTTTTTTGGAGTTGTATCTGTTGTTGTGGCTGTTATTATGCTTATTGCCAGAGACAGGTTTTACAGGCAGGGTAAGCTGTCCCCACTGGGCGATCTTGCGGTAAATATGATCATAGGCGGAGCGATTGGCAATATGGTGGACAGAATACGTTTGGGCTATGTTGTGGATATGTTCTATATTCCGTTTTTCTCTGTTTTTAACGTTGCCGACTCTTTTGTCACGATTGGCGCCGTACTGCTTGCCATATACTTTTTAAGGACTGAAAAAATTGGAGCAAAAAATACCAGTAACCAGCAATGATGTTAATAAAAGACTTGACCTTTTCATTTGTGAAAAAGTACCAGAATGGATTTCAAGAACATTTATACAGAAATCTATAAAGGACGGGCAGATTCTTGTTAATTCAGAGCCGAAGAAGCCGGGGTACAGACTCAGGCAGGATGACGTTATAGTACTCGAGTTACCTGAAAAACCCGCACCACATGAGGTTACTCCCCAGGATATTCCTCTTGATATAGTCTATGAAGACCATGACATTATAGTTATCAATAAAGAAGCCGGGATGGTGGTTCATCCAAGCGGAAACTGCTTAAAGGATACTATGGTTAACGCCCTTTTATTTCACTGTCCTGAAATACAGAGGGATAAGAACGATATAAGACCGGGTATTGTACATAGACTTGATAAGGATACTTCGGGACTTATTGTTGTAGCGAAAAATGAAGCCTCTTTCGCAGGGCTTTCTGACCAATTTAGAGACCGGACCATCAGGAAAAGCTATCTTGCACTCGTTAAAGGACAACTTATTGAAAATGAAGGAAGTATAGACGCACCTATCGGCAGGCATCCGCAGATCCGTATAAAAATGGCTGTGGTAGTGGACGGAAAACCATCTTTGACAGAATTTAAAGTTTTAAGACGTTTTGGTTCGGCGGCAACTCTTGTTTCTGTTGTCCTAAAAACGGGAAGAACTCATCAGATACGTGTCCATTTCAGTTATCTTGGATTTCCGCTGATGGGAGACGAAGTTTACGGTAGAGCTAATGAAGACAGAAAATACGATATTTTCAGGCAGATGCTTCATGCTTACCGTCTTGAGCTGATTCATCCTGCAACCGGCAGGAAGATGATATTCACTGCCCCACTGGCAGATGATTTTTGCATAGGAATTAAAAATGTCTATAGGATGGTGGAGTAGATGTCTGTTCTTGTGGTTACTTTTTCTTCAGATAATACCGTATACTTTGATAAAGCCATAGAGATAAGGAATCTGGTTTTTGAAAACGAACAGATTTATCCTCCGCAGTTCAAAAAGGATAGCCTTGAAGATCTTTCCGACCACTTTCTGCTGTTTGCCAACGGAATCGCCGTCGGAACATGCAGAACAAGGATAATCGAAGAAAACTGCATGAGGATAGAGAAGTTTGCTATTCTGAAGGATTATAGAAGTAAGGGGTATGGCATATTTATGATCTCTGAGATAGAAAAATTTTCTAAAAGCAAGGGATGTAGCAGGCTGGTCTTTTTTTCGCCTAAAGCTCTGGAAAATTACTTTATACGTTTGGGATTTACTCCAGAAGAAGCTTCAGCTGGCTCACAAAGTAGTTATGAATGTAAAAAGATGATGAAACCAGTTAGATAAGAGAAGAATATGATATTCTTCTCTTTTTTTTGTTTTATATACATTTTCAACTCTAATTAAGTTTATTTACCGCTAATCGGATGCAGAAAGGTTTTGCTTATGTATTGCGATGTATTATAATTGAAAACGAATGAGAGGTGATTCATGTGTTTTCTGAAAAATTAGGCATAAATTATAATATCAGTGGCAGCGGAAAACCTATTGTCCTGCTTAACGGTATAATGATGAGTATTCCAAGCTGGACAGAACATGTGAAGTATCTTGAAAAAGATTTCCAGGTTATAACCTACGATATGAAGGATCAAGGAAAGTCCAGATACGTTGATTATCAGTACGATATAAGTATGCATGTGCAGGATCTTAAAGACCTGCTTACGGAAATAGGAATTAAAAAGGCTAATCTCGTAGGTCTTTCATACGGGGGACAGGTTGCTCAACTTTTTGCCCTGAAATATCCAGAAATGGTTGATAAGCTTATTTTATCCAATACCATCTCACATGTGGATAACTTTCTTAAGTCGATTGGACAGGCATGGAAGACCTCTGCTGCAACATATGACGGTGAGTTCTTTTTTGATGTTTCATTGCCTTTTATATACTCAAGGTATTTTTATCAGAGCAATTATGAGTGGCTTATGAACAGAAGAAAGCTTTTCAAGGCAACTCTTACCAAGCAATGGTTTGATGGCTTTATAAGACTGGCTTCTTCTAATGAAACCTTCGACATAAGAGAAGAAATAAAAAATATCACTGCTCCGACTTTACTGATAGGTGCAGATGAGGATATAGCAACACCATACCTTGAAATGCTTAAAATGAATGAAAAAATTCCACAATCTCAAATAATCTGCATCCCTAAAACAGCCCATGCAATGTTTCTAGAAAAACTCCCGCTTTTTTGTGATTTAGTCAAAGGATTTTTGAAAGAATAGAAGACGGATTCGTCTTCTATTCTTTTTTCACGAGTAAAAAGTATAAAAGCAGTCTTTTACTTTTCCATACCTGAGTATAAAAGAGTTCCGAGTTCTTTTATTATGCTTTTCTTATCTTCGGCAGACCTGTTAAAAAGAGTCTGTATACCAAGATAATGTGAAATTCCTACCAAAAAATTCGCTACGGCTGAATAGTCATAATCTTTGACATCCTTCAGATTTTTGAGATAGCCTTTTTCAAAGTTGTCATAGTAATCTTTTACCTTGCCGTTCACAACAAACTCTGCCTCTCTGACTATCTGATAGTATATAAGCTTGTCTTCAAAAAATTTCAGGAAAAGATACATTCCCTGAAGCTCCTGTTCAATTCTGTTTAAAGAATGGTTGATGTTCTGACTTATGAAATGCCTTGTTTTAGAATTTATGATATCAATCAGTTCAGACATAAACTCTTCCTTGCTGTCAAAGTATATATAGAAAGTACCTACAGCAAAACCGGCTTTTTTAGCTATATCGTAAACATTGACGTTATAGTATCCGTACTCCCCAAACAGTTCCATCCCTGCCGATATCAACTTCTCCCTCGAAGTTGTTTCCTGAACAGCTTCAAGTTGCTTAGCATCAAAATCAAAGATCTTTTCATAGTTGTTTACCTGATTGCTGAAAATACCGTTAAGAACCATCTTCTCCCCTTGAAGCAAAATTTTATTATCCAAAACTATATGCTTATACAAAGATCTTATTGAAAGGAATCTTATTCCACAAGTACCGAAAAGATACTCCGCCTCCGAAATATCTTTTTTAAAGACCTCAGAAAGACCTTTTTTATAGATATCTGCCAGTTTTTTTTCGTACTCCTGAAACCTGTACTGCCCTTCCCTATATACACTTACCATCCTTTTAAACTTAACACCCGAATTAACTATGGCATTAAAAAGATAGTCTAGTCTCTGAGTGACCGACTCTCCTTTGATATGCTCAAGGTTTTCACTGAGATCTTTGAGGAAGATGTCAAGGATCTCTTTGAAAATCCCTTCCTTATCTTTGAAGTACCTGTAAAAAACTCCGTTGGAAAGGTTTGCATTTCTGCATATCTCTGCTACTGAGACTGTTTCATACCATCTTTCCGAAAATGACTCAAGAGCAGATTCGATAAGCCTGTCTTTGGTTTTCATTCTGGTATCTTCCAAGTTGCTCACTCCCATACAAAAGAATACCTATAGTCCTTAAGGACTATAGGTTTACAAAATTTATTAACAATTTTTTAAACAATTGCGAATCTTCCAATATAACAGAGTGTCCGACATGATCAAGCACCTCGAGCCTGCCGTTTAAATTCTTAAGAGTGTTTTCCGCCATATCATGTGTAATCAACATATCCTTCTTTCCAAGAATAAAAAGAACAGGATTTTTATACCTTTCGGCAAGTTCTGTATAATCATACCGTGATAAGGCTCTTGCATTCTCGCTGAAACATTCATCTTTCATGAGCAGGGCATCTTTAACAACTTCAGAAAGAATTTTCTGATCTTCACAAGCCGGCATGATTCCTTTAAGGCTGTTCCTGAGAAGAGATACGTTACCTTTCATCATCTCAAGGACAGGAAAGTTCTCTTCCGGCGTGACAAGACCGTTTACAGGCGCAGAGTCTACCAGAACCAGCTTACTCACCAATTGAGGATATCTGAAGGCAAGAGACATACTAACAGCACCGCCAAGTGAATGTCCTACTACCACTGCCTTTTCTATCTTAAGCTGATCCATGAAGCCCTTTACAAAGTCAGCGTATGTATCTATGCTCACATTATCAATTCTATCAGATTTTCCAAAATTTACAAGATCTGGTATATAAGTTGTATATCCTTCTATACTGCTTACCTTTTCATACCATCTGTGTGATCCGAAATTACCGTGGATCATTACTATGGCTGGACCGTTTCCTTGCTGCCGGTAAAAAATCTTTTTCCCGTTTACGGTAACGTACTTCCCATCTTCAGCCCTACGGCTCCAACTCTTTCTTACCAGTAAAGCCCATGGTCTCCCAAGATACTTCATAGAAAGGAGCTTCAGACCGTAAGCAATTCCCTGTGGAAAGAATAAGACAAATACTATGAGAAGTGCTCCGAATATAAGCGTCATTGGGATATTTCCGCGCGAAAACAGGAAAGGAAGACCTGTTATTATTATTGAACCTATCATACCGCCTTCCAGAGATGCCATACCTCCGATTACAATCATTGACAAAAGGTTTAATGATGTGTTCATTCCAAAATCAGGAGGAGAAATATATCCTACCGTATGCGAGTATAATGCACCCGCTATTCCACCATAAATCGCACTTACTATGAAAGCGTTCAATTTTATCCTTGAAGGCTTAATTCCATATGCTCTTGCCGCAACCTCACTGTCTCTTACCATCTTATACTTTTCACCGACCGGAGAGTGCAAGATGAGCGATGCAACATACGTTAGAACCACAAAAAACACAAGATTTAGAAGATAAATATAAAAATCACTTTCAAAAAATCTTGGGATATTTCTCATCCCTATATGTCCACCAAAATGTTCTATGGCGGCAAACAGCTGTTCAACAGCAACTCCAAACGCCATTGTAGCTATTGCAAGATAAAAACCCTTGAGTCTTAATGCCGGCAGCCCTATTAAAAATCCAAGAAACGCTGCAAGAACTATCGCTGCAAGTATGTTTATATAAAAAGGAGTTCCAAAGTCCATAGCCATAGCAGCTGTAGTATAAGCTCCCACAGCCATAAATGCTCCGTGTCCAATAGAAACTTGACCGGTAAAGCCCGATACTATATTCAGTCCAGTAGCAGCAATAGCATATATAAGCACAAGAGAAAATATCATCAGAAGGAAGGATTTGTTTATAAATAATACTCCCAATAGTACTCCTATTATAAGTACTATCAAAGCTTTTTTCATGTTCATACTTACACTCTCCCTTCAAACTTCTTGGCAAAAAGACCTGAGGGCTTAAATGCCAACATCAGTATTATTATAAGAAGTATTATCGTGAGCTGATAATCCGGGGAAATGTAAATTCCAACTATTTTTTCGAGAATCCCGAGTATTATACCACCCAGAATAGATCCGTAAAGGCTTGTAAATCCTCCTAGAACACCTGCGGTAAATCCGTAAAGTTGCATGTTCATCATCATTGTCGGAGTCACTGTGGTTTTAGGAGCAATAAGAACACCTACAAGAGCAGAAAGACTTATTCCTATTCCCCATACCAGTCCGTCTATCATATTGGTGTTTATTCCTACTACTTTTGAACCGACTTCATCTTGTGACCGTGCTCTTATAGCTATTCCGACTTTGGTTACTTTAAGAAAAACTGCCAACAGGATGGTAATTCCAAGCGAAATCACTGTTATAAGCAGATCGTTGAGCGGAAGGATAAGAAGTCCATCCTCACCGAGTGTAAACATCAGCGGAGGACCACTGACAAGTTCATTAAAACTGAATGGGTTTACTCCCCAGATAATCTGTGCAAGTCCTTCAAGAATCATAAGTATACCCAAAGTTATTATAAGCATGCCTCCATGAGACAGATGTTTCACAGGTCTCATGAGAAACTTTTCAATAAGAAATCCCAAAAGAATTCCGAATATAACCGCACACAGTATGGCCAATAAGAGATTCTGTGTTAAAAGAAACACGGTAAGTGCTATAAACGCACTGAACATCCCGGCATTTCCATGTGAGAAGTTCATTACACCGACAGTTCTAAATATAAGAGATATTCCAAAAGCCATAAGCCCGTATAATGCTCCCTGCGGTATTCCTAAAATTATACTTTGCAGTATTAACAAATCGACCACCTCTATATCCCAAGGTAAGATTTTTTTACTTTTTCATCGTTAAGTAGCGTCTTTGCATCGTCCGAATGAACAATCCTTCCTGTTTCGAGAATATATGCCCTGTCACTTATTTTAAGCGACTTTAGTGCGTTCTGTTCTACCAGAAGAATTGACATGCCTGATCTTTTCAACTCTACTAAAGCCTTAAATATCTGATCAACAATCACGGGCGCAAGTCCAAGTGATGGTTCATCCAGCATAAGAAGCTCCGGATCGGACATAAGTGCCCGGGCAACTGCTAACATCTGCTGTTCACCGCCTGAAAGCGATCCTGCAGCCTGCTTTTTCCTTTCCTTGAGAATAGGAAACATTCTGTATGCAGTTTCAATGTTTTTTTGGTAGTTACCTCTTAAATAACTTCCCATTTTAAGATTTTCCTCTACAGAAAGACCAGAGAAAACCCTACGGTTCTCCGGACAGAGAATTATTCCTTTTTCTACTCTCTGATATGTTGTAAATCCTGAAATATCTTTATCCTTATAAAAAACCTTGCCCTTGCTTTTTACAACCGCTGAAACTCCAAAAAGGGCAGAAGTCTTTCCTGCTCCGTTAGCGCCAAGAATCGATACTATTTCTCCGCTTTTTATTTCAAAAGAAATTTCTTTAACCGCTTTAACATGACCATAGTTCACAGAAAGGTTTTCAACTCTAAGCATCTTCTCTCTCCCCCAGATATACTCTTATGACCTGAGGATCGTTTGCAACCTCAGCAGGTGTACCCTCGGCAATTTTCTCACCAAAGCTCATAACAGTAATTTTATCTGATACCTTCATAACCAAAGCCATATCATGCTCTACCAAAAGAATGGTCTTTCCCTGCCTGTTAACCAGTTCAAA
>JAKJGQ010000230.1 GCA_022704305.1 Thermotogae bacterium
GAAGTTTGTCTGAAAGTTGTATATCCCGGATATTTTTTGCACTAAATGAACACCCATATAGAGGCGCCAATATTGTTATCCCATCATCTTGAAATTTCATTTCAAATACTGTGAAATCCAAAATTAAAAAAACTGCTATGACGCTTATAATGAGTAAAATACTCAAAACAGACAGCAGACAGATAAAAAATCTACCTCTTCTGGTCGCCAGATTGCATGTATAACCAAGACCTGTTTTATCCTGTACAAAAGTTCTGCTGTCATTCAAATTGCAGTAAAAAAGCATTCCACATTTCCAGTAATAATCTTCATCTACTAAAAAACTTTCTTTTTCTAGTTTACGTATCTGCTTACATATTCCTTCTGATCTTTTTCTAAACAGCAATACTGTTATTACTCCAAAAACAACTAATCCTATCAATACAACTGAAAAAATATTCCAAAAAAAGGGTTTGTCGTTTATGAATAGGCTTAACCAAGCAAAAGATAAACTTTCCGTTATTGCAATGACAAACCATGAACAACTACTCCAGTATCTTTTTATCCTGTTACACATGAGATTAACTGATGTGTTTTG
>JAKJGQ010000231.1 GCA_022704305.1 Thermotogae bacterium
AACATAAGACAAGCTTATAATTTTTCCTGTTTGGCTTTCGGCAGTCATACCTATTTTATAAAGTATCTTCAGAGAAAAGATGTTTTCACAGTGGCATTTGGCTTTTACAGCAGAAACTGCAGGGTTCCCGAGCATGAATGAAAATATAGTTGAGACTGCTTCAAAACCATAGCCTTTGTTTCTCTGATCAGGTACTATTCCGTAATCTATTGTGAGTATGCCGTTTTTATCAGGAGTTGCCCTGAAGCCCACATCTCCGATTATTAATCTATTATGCCGGAGAATAACCATCCATATGCCGTAGATATCATAGGAAGGATTGGTGCAAAGTAGTTTTTCCATGGAAAAAAGTTCTGTCATTATATCTATAGTCGGCCAGTAAGGGCTGCATTGCCAACCAAGAAAGCTCGTAGTATCAAAGTTATTTTCCATAAAAAGCCTTACTGTTTTTAAATCCATGGTTGAAAGAATAAGATTTTCAGTTTTGATTAGAGTATTCACAAGCCACTTCTTTTTTCCTGATAGGAGAGTATAAAAATTCTATCACATAATGCTTAATCAAAAAAACAAAAATCT
>JAKJGQ010000232.1 GCA_022704305.1 Thermotogae bacterium
CAGGAGATATGTTACGTTAACGGTTGCCATGACAAAAATTATATCTTTCCGCTTATAGGCAAGAGAGCTGCTCTCATAGGTCATGGGGGGAGCCCAAAAGAAATGGAACCTTACTATAGGACCTACATTCTAAATACCGTGGCTACTGTTCTTAAAGGAGTCGGCGTTAAGATCGCCACCTATGGAGAACAGAAGGATAACGGCGTAGCATTCGGAGTCAGCGGTTATATAAAAAAAGAAGGAAAAGATGTTCCGGATATGAAGATAGACTGGCTCCAAGTAGAAGAAATGATCTGCGGATATGTATCAGAAACACTTCATAATATTATATGATATAAATTTATATCTTACTGGAGGCTTCAAAAGTATGTTTTTTATCCATCCTAGCTTTTTTTTCCGTATTTTCTGGCAGTTCAGAACATGAACGGAATAAACTCCGCAATACCGGAGTCTTTTGACGAGCTGGAGTATTTAAAGCTTATATTTGACTTTAACCCTTGTCTGATATGTATTACAGACTTGGAAACTGGTGTTTTTCTTGATGCAAACAAGAGCTTCATGGGAAAGCTTGGCTAT
>JAKJGQ010000233.1 GCA_022704305.1 Thermotogae bacterium
CCTTTTCCGGCAACGAGGTTTCGGTTACCCTTGAAGCCGCCACATACACCCCCCACTATACCGGTCTTGAGGATACGGATTACGACAATCTCATTGATTCCATAGTTTATGTAAGCGACAGGAACCAGCGGACAGAAGTGCTCCATCAGGCGGAAGCAAAACTTGCCGAACTCTGCCCCGCCACCGCCCTCTTCCAGTACACCAAGAGCTACGTGGTTTCCTCCAGGCTTGATAATGTCGAAGTAACCGGCTGGTACAAATTCTTTGACTTTACCGATTTAAGGCTTGACGATTACATCGAAGTAAACTCCAGGGAAATCAAGGAAAGTCTTGAAGCTGCCGAGTATGCCGCCTCCTATGAGGAAGCCCATGCCACAAGCGGTGAGAGCAATTAAGATACAATGACATAAAGCAAAAAACACCCGTAAAAGCGGTGCGCCGTTGGAATGCGTAATTCCAAAAAAGATATCGGCATAGTTAGGTATGTATTTACCGGCTATGCCGATACTTCTTTTTCGGAGATCAACGGCGGCGTGAATTCACCGATACAGTTCCAGACGATCCTGATTTT
>JAKJGQ010000234.1 GCA_022704305.1 Thermotogae bacterium
TGATTTTACCGAAGATTCACAAGAACCGATGCAGTGGTACGAGCTTGGATACGGTTACGGACAGACTGAATGGAAGGGGTACAAGTTCAATCCGGTTGGTACAGGAAGATCAGTCCAGGCGCAGCTTCAGGACAGTAACTCATTTTTATCTTTTATGAAGCAGCTAATACTGTTCAGAAAAGATAATCTATGGCTTGAAGATGCAAAGATTCAGATAATCGCAAGATCAAAGAAAAGTCTTACCTTAAAACTTTATTGCTCAAAGAAAGAGGCATTAGTCATTTATAACTTTTCTTCGGTAAAAAAAGTACTTTGTGAGGAAAATTATAAAAATTTCTATGTCAGCAACTGCCAAAAAAAAGGAAAAGAAGTTATTATGAGACCCAAATCTGTTCTCGTGATTATAAAAAAATCATAAAACCCAACCCGGGAGTCTGTAAAAAGATTTCCGGGTTAACTCTCCCCTTCAGGGGAGTACGGCGTAGCCGGGAGGGATGTGCCTTGTGTCTTTGTACTTTTGCTTCAAGTTCTTTCACTTTTCTAAATGCCTTTACTGCACATCCACCG
>JAKJGQ010000235.1 GCA_022704305.1 Thermotogae bacterium
AACGGTTCTATCTTTACATATACCCCTACCTATGATGATGCCGGAGAAAAGCTTGCCAGAGTCGGCGTAAGCGATGGCGAGCTCAGCTACGAAACGTATTTTAAAATAATTGTCAAAAATGTGAACAGGGCACCGCAGATCAGCATACCGGATCAAACAGCCTTTGAGAACAGCAAACTTACGCTGGATCTTTCAAAGTACTCAAGCGATCCTGATAACGATAAGCTTTCATACTCTGTGCTGAACCAGACAGGTAAAATAGAAGGTAATTCTTTCATATACACTCCGTCATACTTTGATGCGGGAGAAAAAGTAGTTCAGATCGCAGCTTTTGACGGAAAGCTTTATGGGTATTCAACCTTTAAGATAACTGTGAATAATGTAAATAGGGCACCATCAATTTTTATACCTGATCAGGAGATAGATGAGGGAAAGACCTTAAATATTGATCTTTTTGAACTTTCCTCGGATCTTGATGGAGATACTTTGAAATATTTCATAGGAAACGGGATAGGAAGCATCAACGGGAATAACTATACTTACTCCCCTGCTTTCAGCGACGCAG
>JAKJGQ010000236.1 GCA_022704305.1 Thermotogae bacterium
ATTGGCAAATCATATATGATTCTGAAATATTATTATCATTATACTTAATAGTATGTGATGCTGCTTTATGTCTTAATTTAATAATTTCCAGAGCGTTTAAATCTTTTTTCATTTTAGCTATGTTTTCAATTCTACTTATTCTTAGAAGCTCCTCAATCGCTGTTTTTTGAAGATATAAAGCATTAAAGAAACCATAAAGTCTTATATATATTTCTCCTAAATCTTCATATTGAGTTGGCCCTTTAAATCCATACTTTTTAAAACTTAATTTAGCATGCTCTGTATCTTCAATTGAATCCATAATACAACAAAACGTATGCCAGTCTGATTCTTTTTCCAATTTAAGATATTCTGACACTTTTTCTAAAAAACTATCATCTATTTTTTCAGTTTTTTCATTTATAATCGTTCTAAGTAGGTCAATAATTCTAAAAAAATAATTTTTTTCTTCCATATTTTCCTCCTATTAATTTCTGTGGTTATCGGTACTATTTTCCGTAGTCTGATTGTTAAGCCACCGTTTCACAGGCAAGCTTACGATATGCTATATGAGTCAT
>JAKJGQ010000237.1:0-277 GCA_022704305.1 Thermotogae bacterium
CATTTAAAACTTTTGTAAATGACAAATCCATGCAGGGCAGAAAAGTTTCCTATTTTTGTAATAACCAGAAAGGCATCAGAGAACCACGGCATGTAAAAGGTACAGATATTTATATTATGACAAATATGAGTGCCAATCAGATAAGAAATGTTATTGAAAGAATGCTTAGAAGATATGATATCAAAATAAATGATTTTAAAATTTATTTAAAAGCAGACTATACAGTAATGCATAAGTAGTTCCCGAAGGAAAAAACTAAAAGCGTTAGCTTTGTAAC
>JAKJGQ010000237.1:291-551 GCA_022704305.1 Thermotogae bacterium
AAGGAAATAGCAGAAGTTATTTCAGAAGGTTCAAAGAACTGACCTTTTCCTCTTGGATTGAACCATCAGAAAAGTTAGCCTGGATGATATAATTAATTATCTGGGAGGGATGCATTTATGAGAAAAGGTTTACAGAGGAACAGCTCATAGGCATCCTAAAGATGCATGAAAACGCTAAAATAATGAATAATATTAATGATCTATGATAAGAAAACAGAGTGTAGTTTTTGAGAAGGTGGTGGATTAATGGATTTTGCATT
>JAKJGQ010000238.1 GCA_022704305.1 Thermotogae bacterium
ACTTCCTTTTTGCAAAAGCTATATTTCTAAAATTTCGCATATAAAAGAAAATACATGTACTATACTTTCCGGAGCTGAATAATCGATATATACACTTATCCCTATCTTCCTGTCCGTGATTGAGGCCATTGTTTCTCCAAACTCCCGGGGGTTATTTGATAACTTTATATCCTTTGCACAATCTTGTGTATATACCTCTGTACGATAAAGTGAAGATATTTTGGTAATTTTTTCATACCTCAAGCTTAAAGGATCAATAAAAAACTCAAACCACACACAAAACAAATCAAATCCTATATCTCCTTTATCAGCAACTGTGATTACAGGAATAGGATATTTTTGATACTCGTACCTTCCATCTATCTTTATATAATGTCCGGAATAATTACCGTAGCTTACTCTGTTTTGTTTTGAAGCAATTATTTTAAAAGTATCGTCGGCTGTAGAGTACAAAAAATTTAAATGTTTATGAAGCTCTTTCAGATCACTGGAGTTTATCATTTATCTGACGGCATATGTCTGCGCGCATCCTCAAGAAAGCTTACTGCC
>JAKJGQ010000239.1 GCA_022704305.1 Thermotogae bacterium
TAATTGCCCGTTCGAGTCTATTAAATTATAGTTGTCGTCATATGCCTGCGGAAGATTTTCCTTGCTGCTTAGCGAGTTACAGAAATTTACTGACTGAATCCAGCTTATGAAGTCCACAGGATATTTGCCTCCCTTAACAGTTGAAGAAGATAGCTCTTTATTTTTTTTATCTTTCGTATATCTTTTATATTGAAGATATGTAATCTCATATTTTCCAATCAGAAAGTCATAGCCATCTTCAAAATCGTATACTTTTATCATTTCTATTTTTTGTTCCTTTTCCTTGATAATTGTGTTTCTTATACTAAAAGCTACAAGGATAATGCTTATGACAGCAACAGCGGCAATAAGTTTTTTCATATTTATCTCCTGCTTTTTAAAGTTAAGTATGATATAATATATTAATATTAAGGAGTTTGCTTTAACATTATTTTACCGTGAGAGGTGAACTTTGAAACTTAGAACAAAGATATCTATAGCTTTAATAATTACTTCTGCCATATTTTCAATCTTGCAGGTTTTCCTTTTTTATATTTCTT
>JAKJGQ010000023.1 GCA_022704305.1 Thermotogae bacterium
GATATTTGAGCAAGATCATAGGCAACAGTAATTTTAGACGCCTCTTCAGCAGTCAATTCACGTTTAAATATACTTTGTATTTCTCGAAGGTATTCTTGCGCCTGCTCCATTTTTTCACCTCTTTGTATAAATTATATCATAACTTCATTTTTACTTCTATACTTATATCTCTCGACAGTTTTTATATTATATCGTATGATATAATATAAGTCGTTCAAGTATTGTATATATTACTTAAATTGCTATATACTCTTGTTATGTGGTAAAATTAGTTTATAGATAATGGGAGGTGTTTAGGGATGAAAAAATTATTTGTTATGTTATCGGCTTTGTTACTTTTAGCGTCTTCAGTATGTGCAAATGACATTAGCTTCGATAGGAAAAACTATGGTGGAAATGTTTTGCTATGGCCATTCTGGGGTATTTATACAGGAGCTTCCGGATACTATAAGATGGGAACCGATCTTAACATAAATATTATGGATCAGACTTCTCCTATAGTAGTTGCAGGACCAAGTTTTGACGTCGGATTTTGGACATTAGGAGCATATAGTTCCTTTTATCTTGGTCTGGGTGCTTCAGGAGAGGTACTTTTCCCACTAAAAAACTTTAAAATAAATTACTTCGGTTATGACTGGTATCCAACGCCTGCTCTTGATATTACTGCAACTTATTATTTGACTGGTTTTCCTGATACCTCTATAAGAAGTATTTGGAGGCCGCTTGCTGATTTTGGACTCGCTTTTTCTGTCAATCCACGTATCACGGTTATGTCTGACTATGAAAAGGGAAGCTCCGGACTTTCCTTCGATTTTTGGCCATATCCTTTAATGGTTGGTTTCAGCTACTGGCAGAATTGATAAAAAACAGTATATTTACAGGAGGTACATGATGGACGTTATCCTTGGAAGGCAAAAGATTAAATGGGTAGAAAAGCACATGAAGATAGTAAACTTCTTGAGAGATTCATACAAAGACAGCCAACCATTTAAAGATGTAAATATTTCAATGGCAATACACCTTGAAGCCAAAACGGCTTATCTTTCAGTTATAATGAAGGAACTTGGTGCAAATGTTTTTATTACCGGGAGCAATCCTCTTACTACGCAGCCTGATGTAGTAATGGCTTTAAAGGAGTACGGCATAAATGTGTTTGCAGAAAAAACACTTGATGAAACGGTCTATTGGAAAAATATTGACAGAGTACTTTCAGCAAAACCAAACATTATAATAGATGATGGCGCAGATCTGGGAGTACGTTTTTTTGAGAACTATTCTTCCGATCTTAATAACTTATGGGGGATCTGCGAAGAAACAACTACCGGTGTAAAAAGATATAATTCTTTGCAAAAATGCGGAAAGCTTCCTGTTCCTGTAATAGCGGTAAACGATTCATACATGAAGTATCTTTTTGATAATAGATACGGTACCGGGCAATCAACCTGGGATGGAATAATGAGAAGCACTAATCTGACAGTTGTAGGAAAAACAGTAGTTATAGGAGGCTATGGATGGTGCGGAAAAGGCATTGCTATGCGTGCAAAGGGTCTGGGAGCAAACGTAATAGTAACTGAAGTTGATCAGATAAAAGCAATTGAAGCACTTATGGATGGTTTCAGAGTAATGCCTATGGATGAAGCTTGTTTGCTTGGAGATATCTTTGTTACAGCTACAGGAAATATTGATATTATAACCGAGAAGCATTTTCTAAAGATGAAAGATGGTGCACTTCTTGCCAATGCAGGACATTTCGACGTTGAAGTAAAGGTAGCTGATTTGAAAAAGATATCGGATTGTATCACAGAAGTCCGTCCAGGAGTGGAAGAGTGTGTTCTGAAAAACGGGCATTCGGTTTTCCTTCTTGGAAAAGGTAGACTCGTAAATCTTGTTAATGCTGACGGACATCCGGTAGAAATAATGGATCAGTCTTTTGCATTACAGCTTGAAGGTGCCAAATATATCTTGAATAATCATTCTACTATGCCAAAAAATGTCTCACCAATACCTTACGATATCGATATTAAGCTTGCTTCAATAAAACTAGCATCCATGGGCATAAAAATAGACTCACTTTCTCAGGATCAGAAAAAGTATATGCAAAGCTGGAAATGAACAGAAATATGACTTTTGTCACTTTTTAAAATAGTTCGGATATAGTATAATCTTTCTGACACTACTGAGTAGAGCCCCTAGTATATTTTCTAACGTCCCTTGTGGACGTTTTTTTATTTTTATTAATTAATGATATAATTTATTATTAACGATCAGGGAGGGAATAAGATGGAAAAGGGAATTATAGGAGTTTTAAAGTATGCACTATCAAGAGAACTTGAAGGAAGAAACTTCTATCTTCAAAAAGTATCTGATATACGGAATGAATCGGTAAAAAAACTTTTTTTAGAGCTTTCCGAAATGGAAGATGAACATGTAGAATTTATAAATAAGCTTATAGGAAACATTTCAGAGAATTCCACAGCAATAGCTGATCTATCCTCTGATGATAATTTTTTTAATTCAAGGAAAAACTCCGAATTCTCATATACTACTCCACAAGGCCACGAATCCTTTGACACTTCGGAAATTGCAATAATAAGAATGGCATATCTCATCGAAGATGATTTTATGAAGTTCTATGAAGAAGCTTCTTTCTATACGGACAATAAAGACCTGAAAAAAATACTTTTAAGTCTTGCCAAATGGGAAAAAACTCATAGGGATGCACTCTATGGTCTTTACAGGCAATCAATGCAAAATTATTGGTTTGATATGGGGTTTGAACCCTTACTATAATTTTTTACATATAATATTGCTGCAAAGTACGTCTCTCTTGGCTTAATCACTAATTTACATTTGAATAGTTTAATACTATAAACGATATTTTTTCTGGGAGAGATAATATGAATTTTTTAAAGAAAATGAATATGAGTCCTACAATGAAGTATGCGATTGCTGAAGGCGCCACATACAATGCTGCTTATATAGGAACACAGGGTTTTATATTTACCACACTTTCAATATACTTTAATGCAACACCTTTGCAGCTTTCGATAATGACTACAATGCCCCTTGCTGCTTCGATGATTCAAATTATTATTCCATATCTTTACCGCATATTCAGAAACAGAAAGGAGCTTCTTGTCATAACTGCTTTCTTTGCCAGAATAGCAACAGTTCTTATACCTATTTCAATACTATTTGATTTTACAAACTCTTATATTCTTTTTGTTGTAATGATGATTTTCAGTATTTTCAGTTCTTTTACAGGTAATGTATGGACATCCGCAATGAAGCAAATTGTGCCTGATTCTGTACGTGGTTCGTATTTTGGTCTAAGAAATTATATTACAAGTATCATCACAGTTGTTTTTACAATGGTATACTCTTATCTAATGAAAACCGACAGTACCAAACTGGGTTTGTTGATTGTAAGTACACTAATGTTCATATTCTTTATCTCATCAGTCTTCTTGCTTTCAAAACATAGTATACCTGACACTCTAATAAAAAAAGATAAAATTGATAATCCTTTTACACCATTTAAAGATAAAGATTTTCGAAAATACCTTTTATTCACTTCTTTTTGGAATTTTTCTATTGAATTTTGCAAACCTTTTTTTTCATATTACCAGGTTGCCATTCTTAAAGCAGATTATACCTTTTTGGGACTTGCATCAACTATAAGTGCCCTTTTATCGATGTTTCTTTATATATTATACGGAAAGTTCTCTGATAAGTTCGGAAACAAGAATACTATAAGAATAGGTATAATTTTTTCTCTTACAGGACCTCTCATCTTTCTTTTTATGACACCAGATAACTATATAATGATGACTCTCCTAGATGCTTTTATTACTTCGTTTGCATGGGCAGCGATCAATCTGGGATATTTTAACCTTCTTTTAGAATCTGCGAAAGAACCTTCAGAGATGTATTTTTCACTTAACGCTTTTATATGTGGTATCAGTGCAATTGCAGCCTCTTTTATAGGGGGAAATCTTGGAAACCTTCTTCAAAAAAAGTCTTTTGTAATTTTTGATCATCTTTTCTTTGGCATACAGTTTATATTTTTCCTGGAAATACTACTGAGAATAATTTCTATACTCATCCTTAACCGTGTAAAAACAGCAAAGGGAGAAAAGAAATTTACCCTGTTTGATATACTTCCTGAAATAAACAGCATGCTTAAAAGAAATTAAAAAATTAGCCTCTTAAGAGGCTAATTTTTTAATTTCAGCATAAGATCTTTGATAAGCCTTATCACAGCATAGAAGATAAGGAAAAACTCAAACCTTCCAAGGTACATTCCTCCAATCAGCGTCCATAAAATTGATGACGGTGCGTCAGGAGCAGTAATACCAACTGTAAGCCCGACTGCCGAAAGTGCAGAGGAAAATTCAAACATAGAGTCTTCAAGACTGAAACCATGTCCGACAAGTATCAGTGAACCTGTAACAAAAACAATTATATACATAAATACCACTGCAATAACTTCTTTGAATACACCCAGATCAATTTTTTTCTTTCCTACACCTTTGTATACTTCAATATGATGTTCTGTTCCCTGAGGACGGAAATAATTTTTTACCTGAAGTATCATTACTTTTATTATTACATATACTCTGAAAGTTTTTAATCCTCCGGATGTAGAATCGGTCATTCCACCAAATATCATTAGGATTGTAATAACAAATAAGCCTAGAGTATTCCATTTTTCAAACGTAACTGTCTGAAATCCAGTACCAGTAAGAGCTGATATCGCAGTAAAAACACTATGTCTTACTGCCTGAGGTAATGAATAAATATGTACCGTACACAAAACGACTAACAGTATTATCGATATCACAAGCGTATAAAACATTGTTTTAGGTTCAGGATTCTTAAGAAACGGTTCTGCTTTCATACGCTCTTTAAAATCAAGTCTGTTTATTTTACCATTGGTTAAATCTTTCCTGCTTTTAAAATAATTCTTTATGAGCTGAACAAGAGAATAATGAACACCAAATCCTGTTGCGCCTGAAATCATAAGAATCATAATAATAAGCTCTGCCGTAACGTTATTAAAATAGCCTATGCTGGAATTCTTAGTCGAAAATCCTCCGGTAGCTAGAGCTGTAAGTGCATGGTTAAAGGCATCAAAAAAAGAAAGCTTACCAAAGATCATGAGTGCAGTAATGCCGGCTACGGCCCAGATAAGATATATCACAAGAATCAGTTTTGCTGAATCGCGGATATTGGGCACAAGGTTGTCAGTACGTCCTTCTGCCTGATAAAGACCAGCACCGCTGTTACCGGCCACAACAATCATGATTAAAGCAAATCCTGCACCGCCTATATACTGGATTATACTTCTCCATAAAAGATAAACTTTAGGAATTGATTCAACATCTGCAATAACAGTAAGTCCTGTAGTACTCCAGCCACTTGCAGATTCAAAAATTGATTGAGTCAACCCGAGAATTTTCCCAAAATAAAAAGGCATAGCAGAGACTAATATTGAAATTGTCCATATAAAAAAAACCGTAAGCATAGCATCCTGAACATTCATACTTTCAGTTTTATTTCCACGTGATAATACTTTAAAAATTACTGTTATCAAAAAACTTAAAAGTGATGTATAAAAAAACGGAAAAAAATGATTTCCTTGTGAAAAAACAAAAGCCAAAGCTCCTACAATCAGTATAAGTATAGACTGCATGAACATTACTTTGGCTAATGCACTGAAAACACTCTTATAACGCATTTTTAAATAAAACATGTAATCAGGCACAACTTCACCTTCTATTTTAGAATGTCTTTTACTGTAGAGACTTGTTCTTTAGCTGCCAGAACCAGAAGTTTATCATTTTCATGTACTACAGTATTACCTTTTGGAACAACTATACTTCCATCCTGTTTTATAATTACTCCTATGATAGAATTACCAGGCATATTAAGATCTTTCAACATTTTATTACAGGCGCTATCGTTCTTAGTAATCATAAGTTCCAAAATGGAAAGCTTTTCTATATATGGATTAAAATATGCTGTAATATCGTCATAGTTCAGAAATGATTCAATAAGCTTTTGCATCCATGATATAGGAGTAAGGGTATTTACACGTAATGCCTTGAACATAAACTCATTCTCTGGATGATTAACAAGGACAATAACCCTTACATCATCATAGAGCTGCCTAATCATCCATGTTATTACAAAGTTAAGTGCATCATCTTCAGAGATTACTATTACCGCTCCGACATTACTGGACATATCAAGCGACTGTACCCAGTTTATATCAGTAGGATCGTGGTGAATAAGCTCCAACGATGGAAAAAAGGCTTTTAAACCGTCTATAACTTCAATGTTTTTAATGTCCTTTGAAATATAAAATACTTCATTACCAACTAAAAGCAGCTTCTTTGCTAAAGCATATGCCAAAGTCTGACCTTCGAATATATAAAACAGTTTCTTTCTCATTGTTTATCATCCTCGTAAAAATCCTTAACCAGTCCGGAGACTGAATTTTCTATAGGACAGAATATCTCCATACCTTCGCGCATGAATATTTCTTTTTTCATGGGATCATTAGCCCTGGCCATAATTTTAATATGTGGCATCATCTTTTTTATACCGTATGCCAGCATAAAGTTAAGGTTATCGTCAGGTGTAACAACATAAACCATATCTGCTTTCTCTAACTTCATTTTCTTCAGCACATCCATATCGTTTATATCAACAAGCATTGTAAAGCCTGTAAAATTACGATTTGCAAGCCTTTCAAAAGACTCTTCATTTTTATCTATAACAACTACACTGTGCTTTAATGAAAGTTCAAGTGCAAGTTCTGATCCTAACCTCCCACAACCTATAATAATGATATATTTTACAGCTTCTTTCATCACACACCTCAAATTAATCTTTCAATGCCTGTGCTGCATCATAATGTTTTTGAGCCAGAGTCTTTATACCTCTTCTTTCATAAAGCTTTCCTAAAAGATAATGACCTTCAAATCTTGAAGGGTTCTCAAGTATAAGTTTACTGATCATATTTTCCAAAGTATAGTACTTAAGATCATTGTCGGGATCAAACTCTTTTATTTCATTATCAAGTTCTCGAGCTTTGGAATCATACGTCTGTCCACGGAATAATGACATATTAACAATTTCATAAAACTCATCTGGAGTAATCGGCTTTTCAATCCAATCGCTTAGATCTGATTTTAATGCTTTTTTAAGTCTTTCAATATTAACCTTATTGCTTATGATATAAACCTTGGTCTTGGGAAGAGTTTTCTTTATCATGGAAAGCTGATCCAAAACCTCTCTATCTTCAATTTCTGCTTCGGCAATTATGAGAGAAACTCTCTCTCTAAGTAGTTTAGAACTTTCTGAAAGTATCGTATTTACTTCCTGAAAAGTCTTTATAACCCTAGGCATGACCTTGCGGTTCATAAAGTTTGATAACAGCCGAATATAAAGATTTATGACAGAATCAGAATCTTCTATTATTATTACCTCATTCAACTCCTCATAAAATTCCATACTTTCCTCCGTCAGAGTATGTACTCACGTAAATTCTTATCCTCTACCACCTTGTCAAGTCTATTCTTGACATAATTTTCATCAATAGAAACCGACCATGCTGATCCCGAAGGAGCAAGGAAAGAAACTTCTTCAAGAACTTTTTCAATTACGGTATAAAGTCTTCGTGCTCCAATATTTTCAATCTTATCGTTCAATGTAAATGCTATATTTGCAAGACACTTTATTCCAGATTCTTCAAATTTTATATCAACATCGTCCGTCCAAAGAAGAGATTTATACTGTTTAGTGAGAGCATTCTCGGGTTCTACAAGTATTCTGACAAAATCCTCTTCTGTAAGTGGCTGGAGTTCAACTCTTACCGGAAACCTTCCCTGAAACTCAGGAATAAGCTCTGATGGTTTGCTGACATGAAATGCCCCTGCAGCAATAAAAAGTATGAAATCTGTCTTTACCGGTCCATACTTGGTTGAAACAGTAGTCCCTTCGACTATGGGCAGAAGATCTCTTTGTACTCCTTCACGCGATACATCAGGACCTGATGAACTTCCCCTTGATACAATCTTGTCTATTTCATCTATAAAAACAATTCCCCTGTTTTGTGCTGCCTCTATTCCTTGTTGAATCATTCTGTCTTTATCTATAAGTTTTTCCTCTTCTATAGGAAGAAGAACTTTCTTAGCCTGTGAAACCTTCATCTTTCTTATTTTCTTTTTTTTGGGCATGAAGGAAGAAAACATCTCTCCAAGCTGCAAACCCATATCTTCCATATCCGGGCCTAAACCTGGTATGGAAGGTACCTGCTCTTCCTCAACCTCAACCTCAATTTCCTGATCATCCAATTCATTACTTTTTATACGTTGAATTAACTCATCACGTTTTTGAATTTCATCATAATCAACATTCTGATATTGAACTTCTTCGTTTTTCTGACCGGTAAACATCTGCATAAAATCACTCATTGACTGCTTTTTTTGTTCCTTCTTACCTGGAAGAATACTTTGAGCTATTCTTTCTTCAACCCTTCCTTTAGCTATGTCTTCAACTTCCTGCATCATCTTAGATTTTATATTGGCAATTGAAATATCAACAAGATCTCTTATTATTGATTCAACATTCTTGCCTACATACCCAACTTCTGTAAACTTTGTAGCTTCAACCTTTACAAAAGGTGAGTCAGATATCATTGCCAGTCTCCTTGCGATTTCAGTCTTTCCGACTCCTGTAGGTCCTATCATAAGAATATTTTTTGGAATTACCTCGCGTCTAATATCCTCTGAAAGTTTCATCCTTCTTATACGGTTTCTCAGAGCTATTGCCACTAATTTTTTTGCCGATGCCTGTCCTACAATATATTTATCAAGCTCATTTACTATCATCTTTGGAGTCAGATTATCCAGAGACATACTATCACCTCCGCACTATATTTTATCATAAATAGATGAAAAGAAATAAAGGACCGATATGCCATCGATCCTTTATTATTTTTTTTATTGAATTTGATGTACTTTCAAAAGATTCGTGGCCCCAGAAAATCCATATGGAATTCCAGCAGTAACAATTATCAGATCGCCTTTTACTCCAAGTCCTAAAGACTTGACTATATTTGATACTTTTTCGAGCATAGCATCAGTATCAACAAACTTTGACATTATAACCGGAGTTACTCCCCAGACCAAAGCCAGTCTGTTATAAGTTTCTTCTCTTGGAGAAGCGGCAATAATGGTTATGTTTTTTCTGAACCTTGAAAGCGCACGGGCAGTATAGCCACTATAAGTGGTTGCTACAATTACTTTGGCATTTATCGTCTGAGATATGTCCACAGCAGATTTTGAAAGAGCATTTGTAGCTTTATCGCCGCATTCTATATACTGTTCATTTATCTTGTTCTGAAACTGTCCAAAGTATCTTTCGGTTTCAAGTGCCACCTTTACCATTACATTGACAGATTCAAACGGATACTTTCCGACAGAAGTTTCTGCAGACAGCATAACCGCATCGGTACCATCCAATATGGCATTGGCTATATCTGTTGCTTCAGCTCTTGTGGGAAAAGGATTTTCTATCATGGTTTCAAGCATCTGAGTTGCAGTTATAACGGGTTTGGCCTTTATATTTGCCATGTTAATGATCTTTTTTTGTAGTATGGGAACAGACTGTACGGGAACTTCAACTCCAAGATCTCCTCTAGCTACCATCACACCATCGGAAACTTCAAGTATGCTTTCCAGATTATCTATAGCCTGAAGAGTTTCTATTTTAGCAATTACAGGCATATCAGGCGCACCCAGCTTGGCAAGAATCTCTTTAGTTTGCATAATATCCGAACTTTTCCTTACAAAGGACTGGGCAATATAATCTACTTCCCATTTAACAGAATTTTCAAGATACAGCATGTCTTTATCAGTAAGTGCTGCGAGTTTTATATCAACTCCGGGAATATTTACTCCTCTTCGGTGAGTAATACTTCCTCCAACCAGTATCTTCGTCTTTATATCAGTTTCATCACAAGATAAAACTTCAAGTTTTATCTTACCGTCATTTAATAAAATTATATCTTTTTTATTTAGGTCTCTTACAAGTTCTTTATAACTAACACTTACAGATTTTTCATCTCCCAAAATATCTCTTGAAGTAAGTATAAACTCATTATTTTCAATAAGGTCAATTGTATCTCTCATAAACTTTCCAGTTCTTATTTTGGGACCCTCAAGATCAATCAGTATAGCTACAGGAAGTCCCAACTCTTTACG
Source organism: Thermotogae bacterium (assembly GCA_022704305.1). Classification (GTDB taxonomy): domain Bacteria; phylum Thermotogota; class Thermotogae; order Petrotogales; family Petrotogaceae; genus UBA5851. Next base: position 10,275 of record JAKJGQ010000023.1, read on the forward strand.
TATCTTCTTTAGCTTTTCGACTCTGGAGAAATGTTCTTCAACAGTACCATGTGATGTATTTAGTCTGGCCACATTCATGCCGTTCAGCAAAAGTTTTTTTATATTCTCCTCACTGTCGGTTGCCGGCCCTAATGTACATACTATTCTGGTCTTTCTTGAGTCCATTACTTTTCCCCCTTTTAGGAAAGTATTTTTGCAAGCTTTATGACTTCCACATCTATAGTCCTTTTTTCGGAAAGAACTTTATCGATAGGCACACGTACCATATTTCTCCCGCTCAGTCCTATCATAACGCCAAATTCATTATCCATGATGCTTTTCACTGCCTCGTATCCCATTCTGGAAGCAAGTATTCTGTCGTAAGCAGTAGGACTTCCGCCACGTTGAACATGACCAAGTATGGTTATTCTTGTTTCGTATCCTATCCTGTTTTCCATATGTCTAGCAACCGTGTAAGCACTGGCAGCACCTTCTGCAACTATTATAAGGCAATTAAGTTTTCCTCTTTTCCTTTCTTCCCATATCCTTTCGGAGATAGATTTGAAATCAACAGGAATCTCAGGAATTATAGCAGCTTCTGCACCTGTAGCAAGACTAGACATAAGAGCAATATAACCGGAACCTCTTCCCATTACTTCTACAATAAATGCTCTTTCATGTGATGTAGCGGTATCCTTTATCTTCTGTACAACTTCAACAACCGTATTAAGACAAGTATCCACACCAATACACATATCAGTATTGGAAATATCGTTATCTATTGAACCGGGAATACCTACAACCGGAATGCCGTTTTCCTCAGAAAAAAGCTTTCCACCGGTAAGGCTTCCTTCCCCTCCGATTATTACTAAAGCCTCTACTCCAGCTTCTTTAATATTATCTGCAGCCTGTTTTCTTACTTCAGGAAGCTTAAATTCAGGAACCCTAGCTGTTCGCAGAATTGTTCCTCCACGTTCCATAATTCCGCCAACTGAAGCATAATCAAGTGGCTTATAATCTTTATCAAGAATACCCGCGTAACCTCTCATAAATCCATATACTTCTATTCCATTTGTAACAGCTGTTCTTACTACCGATCTGAGAGCAGCATTCATTCCGGGCGCATCTCCTCCGCTGGTGATTATTCCTATTCTCTTTATGGGCATACTCGGGCCTCCTAAATATAAAATATATGAATAATTTTCTAAGTGATATTATATCATCATTTTGATAACTTTTGGCATTACAAAAATTAAGTCTTATTTTTTATGATAGCTTTATGTTTTATTTGATATGTAAATATATTTGCGCTTAAATGTAAAATTTTAAATTGATATTTAAAACTGAGCTCCTTTATGCTATAATAAGTAAAAAGGAGGTATAGTAAATTGAAAACCCTTGACCGCGGCTCTATTCTTGAAATACTTAAAGACCATAATATAAAAATTACTCCAAACAGACTTGTTGTAGCAGAAGTAATTCTTAATTCTATCTCTCATCCTTCAATAGACGAAATTCATACCAAGCTTATCAGAGATGGAAGAAATATTTCTTTTACTTCAGTTTACAACATAATAAAAACCTTTGAACATGCCGGACTTTTAAAGGAAATACAAACTCATGACAGATGTCGTTATGATCCGAATATCAAACCACATATCCATTTTATATGCAAGACCTGTTCCAGAGTTTATGACATAGATTCACTCAGCTATAATATAAAGCTTCCTGAAAATATCTTGGGAATGAAAGTGGAAAGCTATGAACTAACTTACTATGGATACTGCTCAGAATGCCTTCTTGACAAATTGGATAAAGATGAATAAAACCCGCATATATGCGGGTTTTATTATTTTATACTATATCGGACTTTAAGATCTTTTGTAGCCTTGGTTTCATCTAAACGTCTTACAGGAGTATTAAAGGGAGCATCATGCAGTTTCTGTGGATCAGTTTTGGCAACTTTAAGTATATCTTCGAATACTTTTATAGTATTATCAAGGGTTTCTTTGTTCTCTGTCTCTGTAGGCTCAATCATCATCGCTTCCTCAACAATTAGCGGGAAGTATACCGTTGGTGGATGAATACCGTTATCCAAAAGCATTTTTACAAAATCCAGAGTCTTTACACCATACTCTTTCAGGGCAGATCCATTGATTACAAATTCATGCTTACATATATTTTCATGAGATATTTTAAATGATTTTGAAAGCTTTACCCTCATATAGTTAGCATTGAGTACTGCGAGCTCACTTGCTCTTCGTAATCCGTCTTTTCCCATCATAAGTATGTATGTGTAGGCTCTGACCATAACACTGAAGTTGCCGTAAAAGCTTCTTACCTTACCTATGCTTAATGGCATATCGTTATTGAAATAGTATCTTCCGTCAATATCCATTTCAACTACCGGTTTAGGCAAGTACGGACTCAAATGCTTCTTTACACCTACCGGTCCTGAACCAGGTCCTCCCATTCCGTGAGGGGTAGAAAATGTCTTATGAAGATTCAGATGCACAACATCAAAACCCATATCTCCCGGGCGTACCTTTCCCATAATAGCGTTGAGATTAGCACCGTCATAATACAAAAGCGCATTTTTCTCATGAGCAATCTTCTGTATTTCACATATATTTTTTTCAAATATTCCTAATGTATTCGGATTGGTAAGCATTATAGCAGCAACCTCATCCGTCATATTCATTTTTAAGTCTTGAATATCCACTAATCCATGTTCATCAGATTTTACCTGCACAATATCAAAACCTGCCATCTTCGCAGAAGCTGGGTTCGTTCCGTGTGCCGAATCCGGTACAATTACCTTGGTCTTGTTTGTGAAACCCTTATCCAGCAAATATTTTCGAATTATAAGCATTCCTGTGAGTTCCCCGTGGGCACCTGCTGCGGGCTGAAGAGTAATGGCATCCATTCCTGTTATTTCGCACAAGCTCTGCTGAAGATTATACATAAGTTCAAGAGCACCTTGAACACTATCTTCTTCCTCATAAGGATGGATTTTAGAAAATCCTGCATAAGAAGCGGTTTCATCATTTATGAAAGGATTGTACTTCATTGTACAAGAACCTAAAGGATAAAAGCCGCTGTCAACAGAATGATTAAGCTTTTCAAGCTGAGTATAATGACGTACTATATCAAGCTCACTCACCTGAGGAAGTTCAGGTGGTACGTCTCTCAGAAGGTACTGTGGAAAGTCAATCTGGGATAAAGGAACATCAAGTTCTTCAAGTCTGAAAGCTTTTTTACCCTCTACAGAATGTTCAAATATAAATTTCATATCATCGCCTCCAGAAAAGATGTTATGTAGTCAATTTCTTCTTTCTTTGTCATCTCTGTTGCACAGAAGAGGGCACAATCTTTGTCTCTTCCGGTAACCTTTTCAAGGTTGAGAGGACCTATATATTTCTGTTCAAGAAGCTTTTGATTCATTATTCCAACCGGAACAGAGGATTTAAGGACAAACTCGTTGAAGAAAGGACCAGAGAAAACAGGTTCAAATTTTTCGCTTTCCATAAGCTTTTCTGCAAGATAATGTGCTTTATGATAGCACTGATAAGCAACTTCTTTCAATCCGCTTTTTCCCAAGAATGAAAGGTATATTGAAGCAATAAGGGTATTGTGTGCCTGGTTAGAACAGATATTGGAAGTAGCCTTTTCTCTTCTTATATGCTGCTCTCTTGTCTGAAGAACCATAACAAATCCCCTTTTACCTTCACGGTCAAGAGTTTCTCCTATTATTCTACCTGGCATCTGCCTTATATAAGAATGCTTACTTGCAAAAAAACCAAATCCCGGACCTCCGAAGTTACAATTATTTCCAAGGCACTGTCCTTCACCAACAACAATGTCTGCTCCAAGCTTGCCTGGTGCCTGAAGCATTCCTAAAGATATAGGATTGGCAACAACTATCAAAAGAATATGCGACGGAATATTCTCACGTAAAGTCTTTATATCTTCGATTACTCCATAAAAATTAGTATACTGAACCACTACAGCAGCTGTGCTATCATCAATTTTGGCCTTTAGATCCTGAAGATCAGCCTGACCGGTTTTAGAATCGTGTTTTAAAAGCTCCAGAACAGTATTGACAGGCTCTGTATATGTCCTTGTTACCTGAATATATTCAGGATGAACTGTGTCACATATAAGAACTTTGTCCTTCTTGGTTACTCTCTGAGCCATAAGAACGCTTTCAGCCATTGCACTTGCTCCGTCATACATAGAGGAGTTAGCAACTTCCATACCCGTAATCTCACATATCATAGTCTGATATTCAAAAAGCATCTGAAGGGTTCCCTGAGATACTTCTGCCTGATATGGTGTGTAGGCAGTCAAAAATCCTCTTTTAGATGCAAGCTGATATACTGCAGAAGGAATATAATGGTTATATACCCCTGCTCCCCTGAATATACCGTAATCATCTAAGCTTATATTTCTGCATGACAGCTCCTTCATTATTTCACGTACCTGCATCTCTGATTTTGAAGGAGCCATACTTAATTCTTCTTTTAATAGGACGGGAACATCTGAATAAAGATCATCTATCTGTTTTAAACCTATGCTTTCAAGCATCTGTCCGATTTCTTCCTCTGTATGCGGCAGAAAAGGATAATCCATTTGAACTCACCTCTATAAAATTATTTTGTCTTTGAACTTTTTACACTGCCTCTATAAAAAGGAGTCTTTATTATCTTTGCTGGAACTGACTTGTCTCTAATCTGGATCTGAACATCGGTACCAAATTTACAGTACTGTGCGTCTATATAGCCAAGTGCAAGATTTTTCCCTGTAGAAATTGATTTTGAAGCACTTGTTATTACTCCTATCTCCTTGCCATCAGCCATTACTATGTAGCCATGTCTTGCCGGAACTTTATCAAGTATCTCAATTCCTCTGAGTTTTTTAGTAAGTCCTGTCTCTTCCTGCTTCTTAAGTATATCGCTTCCTATAAAGTCTTTTTCAAGATCGACAGCCCATTTTAAACCAGCTTCAAGAGGAGTTCCAACATCATTTAGTTCGTTTCCGTAAAGCATATATACAGCTTCAAAACGTAGTGTATCTCTTGCTCCTAAACCACAGGGTATTCCATTATATGGCTTAACTAATTCAAGAAGTTTTTCCCACAAGGCAACGGTATTGTCAGCATCAAGATAAACTTCAAAACCATCTTCTCCGGTATAGCCCGTTCGTGATACTATTGCTTTAAAACCCATTACTTCTGTCTGTATAAAATTATAAAAAGCTATATTCTTGAGATCGCCTGTTGTAATTTTCTGAAGAACTTCTTCCGCTTTTGGACCTTGAACTGCTATCTGTCCATATTCCTGTGAAAGATTTTTTACTTGGACGGAAAAACTCTCCGTATTACTCATAATCCATGAATAATCTTTATCAATATTGGAAGCATTAACCACTAAAAGATAGTATTCCTCGTTTATTTTGTAGGCTAAAAGATCATCAACCACTCCGCCTTTTTCGTTACACATTGGACTGTAAACTATTCCTCCGTAGGGCAGTTTAGTTACGTTATTTGTGATAATATACTCTACAAATTTCTGGGCATCCTTACCTTTGACTTCAATTTCTCCCATATGGGAAACATCGAAAAGACCGACAGTTTCTCTTACTGTTTTGTGTTCTTCGATTATTGAAGTATACCATACGGGCATCTCCCATCCGCCAAACTCCACTAACTTTGCTCCAAGCTTTTCATGCTGCTCATAAAGCGGCGTTCTTTTGAGTTGTGACATTTGAATATCCTCCTTTAAAAAATCAGAAATGATAATTAAAGCCTTTTCTTTATCGTCCTGCTGAACATATATATCGTACATTGCCGGCTCACCGATTATAGAAGAGGGCAACATGTTCTTGGAACTTTTCAGCATAACAGTGATCTCATTTTGCTCGAGTATCTGTTTATAGATATCGTATTCAGGAAATCTTAAAAATTTGAACACCTGAACAAACACAGTATCACCCCTTTATAGCTTCTACAATACATTCAAATTAAAAGAAATGCGTAATAATATCTACCCATTTAATTATATCATTAATAATGAAATTTTTTTCACGCCAAATACTCGGATATAGTTATATAATAGCCTTTGGAATTTAATAAAATAAAATAGCTTTATTATACTTATTTTTTTAATACTGCCTGTATAATAATAATGCCAAACTAATGTTTGGCATTATCGCGAAGGCTTGTTAAATTTTTCGGTCAGTTCTTTTATTAAAGGCTGAAAACTTTGTTTTACAATTGTTCTCGAATACTCTGAATTAATCATTTCCTTATACCAGCTCTGGGCTGAACTCTCTGGAAACAACTCATTTTTAAAAAGATCAGATTCCTGCATCTTATTAAGGATATCTGAAAAAATACCTGATACAAACTCTATTGCAACATCTTCGTTTTTAAGGTTCTTAGAACTTACAGCAGTGAGATAAACAGGACCCAGACCAGCCATTTATATCACAACCAGCTCTGCCATTACATAGCCGGCTTTTGAAGCATTTTTTATAATCACAAGTATGTCCTGCGGAACGGCTCCGGCCGCTTTAAGCGCCGAGATAATATTATCCACAGTGGCTTCCTTTTCACCAACCTGACCATTTACTACAGAAAGTACAAAACTCCCATAACTTAGAGAAAAGTCTCCAACCTTGACTTTTCCTCCAAGAATAATGGTACCTGTTTTTTCATCAAGAACAATCTTAGCTTTCTGATCCTTTTCAACTTCAACTTCCTCTATGAGGGATAAAAATGAAATAACATCATCCTTAAAAATTTCGGGAATATCAACTCTTATTGTGGATGGATCCTGCGCCTTTGCTATTTTCTCTGAAAAAGATACATTTATAGCCATTGCCACACGCGCTGCAGTTGTTATATCGGGAGAGTCAAGATTTATCGAAACCATATCATCCGAAAAAATATTCACAGGTATTTCTGCTTCTACTATAGCTCCTTGAGGCACAGAGCCTGTTATTCTGTATTTTTTTTGTGTATTCGAACTTCCCTTTGCATCAGCTCCACCTGTAAAAACAGCTCCTTGAGCAACTGCGTAAACTTTATTGTCTGCACCAAGAAGAGGCGTTTGAACAAGAAACCCATTTTCCAAAGATTTGGCATCTCCAATTGAAGCAACCGTTATATCAAGCTTCATGCCTTCTTTGTAAAAAGGAGGAATATCCGCAAAAACCATTACCACAGCAGTGTTTTTAGTTTTGAACTGTGACTGTACTGAATAGCCCATGTTCTTGAAAATATTGGTCATAAGCTCGGAGGTCACAAGTCCTGAGTCTCCAGTACCGTTAAGCCCTGTAACAAGTCCCAAACCAAAAAGCTGGTTATCTCTTGCACCTCTAAAATTAGCTATCTCTTTTATTCTGACTCCGGCAGAAGCCGTTATCAAAAAAGCAAAAACCAAAACTAAAAAAATCTGTCTTTTCATAAAACACCTCTCAGAAATTACTTAAATAAAGATAATTTTATAGTTATACCTCAGAAAAACATATTTGAAATACCTGAAAGTACCCAACTTAGCCATGATTTTTCATTTGGATCTTGTTGAAATACTACATCACCGTCATACCATATCCTTGCTTCAGCCAGTTGGGATGATTCAACCGTACCACTGGAGCTTATACTTGAAGCTGCTAGTAGTCCTTCAACAATAACCTTTTTCCTCTCTTTTCCAACTTTTATTTCTTTTTCACCTTTTATTTTAAGCAATCCGTTGTTTTCTTCGATAATCTGAGCTGCAATATAAAGTTTTATAGAAGCCTGAGAAGAAGATTGAGTTTGTTTATTGCCAAGCTTTACTGCCGAGGGATCAGTAGTTGTAAGAGGAACGAAACTTTTTAGATCAACTCCTCCAATGGTTTTAAATACCGATCCTACAGTATTTCTTGCAGCAGAATTATAATCTGCCATATTATCACTTACTGAAAGTGACGGACTTTCAAGAACTTCTATTGTTATTATGTCTCCTGCCTTATATGTTTTATTGTTAGGCGCAAAAGCACTTTTACCTGAAGAACCGTTCCATAAAGACTGTCCAAAAGCATAAAAAGATAAAATTACCGCTAAAAAAAGCAGGATTTTATTTTTCAACTTTCAATCGCCTCCGTTCATATTAATTAAAACTTTTGCCCCTGGAGCAAGCAATCCCTCTAAAAGAACTCCCGTATCAGTGTTACGTATCTGAACAACCTCACCGTATGAAGCATCCTTCATCAGACGACCTGTTGCTCTGACCATTACCGTTCCGTAATCAACAACTATTTCCACGGTTTGGCCTGCCTTAAGATCAGGTATTTTCTTTACAAAAGCATTGTTTATGGGTTCCCCGGCTTTCAGGTCTCTGAGCGTTGTATAAGCAAAGTTCTCCAAATCCTCTTTGGTTATCATATTAAACTCATACTTCAAGACATTTACGGTTGATTCACAAGTAAGATCGGCTTTTATCTGTTGATTTTTTTTAATATCCTGTAAAACTACAAGAACCTTTACATTTTTTTCAACCGTTACGGATAAAGTTCCTATTGTTTTCTTTCCATCAGGCATTTTTGCTGTAAAAGTAACATTCAGAAGATCTTTTAACAATCCATAACTATTGATCTCATATGATATAACTTTTTCTACTGCCGGTCTTGTAATAACGTGTTCCGAAAAAACATACTCCGGATAGTTTTTCTGCATTTTTTCAAGAATGTCTTTTTTTATATCAATACCAGATTGTTCTTCCTTAAACATATACTGACTGTATAAAATTTTTATATCTTTCGAAACAAATTCCAACTCATACTTTATATCATACGGTTTCATAAGTCCGTACAACGTCTTTGCAAGCTCTTCGGAAGTATATGTAAGGCCTGATTTTCCTATAAATGCAATAGTTCTGTCATATGGAAACTCAGGCCAAATATCTTTTACTGTAAAGTACTGATCATCCGATACTATTGTTCCAGGTACGGTTATCTCCACAGCAGAAAAAACCGTAAATCCAAAGAAACAAAAAAGCATAAGTATCGTTTTACTTTTCATATTATCTCTTCAAACCGGCAACTGTCCTAAGCATTTCATCCGCAGAGTTTATAGTCTTAGAGTTTATATCATACGAACGTTGAGCAACTATCATATTTACCATTTCTTTTACCACATCTACATTAGATTTTTCTATTGAGGACTGCTGCAAAGCTCCAAAACCATCCTGATTGGGTATTCCTTCAATAGGTGCTCCGGATGAAGCCGACTGAAGGAACAAATTGGAACCGATGCTCTTTAAACCTGAAGGATTTATAAAGCGTACTGTAGTTATATTGCCAAGATTTTCAACTGTATCGTCAGGAAGCTGAGCGCTAACAATCCCATCAGGAGAAATACTTATAGCCATAGCATTTTCAGGAACAACTATATTGGGAACCAAAACAAGACCGTTGCTTGTTACTATCCTCCCGGTCGCATCCATCTTGAAAGCACCATCTCTTGTATATCCTATTCTTCCGTCCTGAAGCTGTATCTGAAAAAAACCATCACCCATTATTGCCACATCAAGAGAATGATTGGTTTCTTCAATATTTCCAACTGTGAATATCCTGTTTGTAGAAGAAAATCTTGTTCCGTGTCCAACATAAAGCCCCGTTGGGAGAACTGAGTTTTGGGCAGTCGGAGAGCCAGCTTCCTTCATGGATTGATATAAAAGATCTTGAAACTCTGCACGAACCGTTTTGTAACCGATTGTGTTGACGTTTGAAAGGTTATTTGCTATTATATCAAGTCTTGACTGTTCTGCATTCATACCTGTAGCTGCACTGTATAAAGAAATAAGCATAAAACTACCTCCCGTTCTTTTTATCTGATTATTTTAAATAAGTTTATATTTTGCTTACAGTTTCAATTATCCTTGCATTTAGAGAATCGCTTGTCTGAACTGCCTTTTCAAGGATGCCAAACTGTCTGGAAGCAGAAATCATCTTTATCATCTCATTCAGTGCATCAACATTTGAATGCTCCAATGTTTTTTGCATCACTTTAAAATCTGAAGCCGCTACTTCCTCTCCGGTAAAAAGATTGTATCCATACTTCTTAGTGGAATTAAGATCAAAAACAGCTATCTCATAATCGGTTCCTGATACCTTACCATCTGGTAAAACCTGAAAGTCATTATTTATAAGAATTTTTCCGTTATTACGATTTAACACATAATCACCGTCATTTGTGACTAAAAATCCTTGAGAATCAAGTTTAAACTCCCCGTTACGTGTATAATAAAATTCTTCTCCACGCTGAATTTTGAAGAACCCTGAACCTTCTATCGCAAAATCATATTGGTTGTCCGTTTCTTCGAAACCACCGCTAAATAAAATAGGTCTTACATCATCAACAACTGTGGCAGTTTCCATATTACCAATCTTTTTTATTTTTTGAGTTTTACCATCATATGAGTAAAACTCTTTTTCCATAACGGCTTTGAAAGAAACAGAATCCTTCTTATATCCGTTGGTATTGACGTTCGCGAGATTATTGGCTATGTTGTCCAACTGATAAAGATTGTTCAGCATCCCCATAGTTGCATAATAAATCCCACGGTCCATTAATTCCACCTCTGCTATCAAGTAAATTATCAACGTGTTTCAATAATCAACGCTGACTCTACTTAATAGTTCTATATCATCCAACAAAATTCCTGTACCTTTTGCGACAGTAAGATGAGGTTCATCTGTAATCCTTGTTTTTACACATGTTTTCTCTTCAATAAACTTATCTATTCCTCTGGTAAGCGCAGTACCTCCGGTTAATATGATGCCGTTTTTAAGAATATCCGAGGCAAGCTCTGGAGGTGTTTTTTCTAGAACCATTCTTATATGCGATATAAGCTCGTCCAAAATTTCTTTTATAGCTTTAAAAACATCTTCAGAATTTAATTTTATTGAAGAGGGGAGACCTGTTTTCAAATCCTGGCCCTTTACTTCCAACTCTATAGTTTCTTCTTTTTCATACGCTTTTCCGATTTTGATCTTTATCTGTTCAGCCGTTGATTCACCTATCAGAAACCTGTAAACTCTTTTTACATACTTTATTATTTCTGCATCCATTGCCTGGCCTGCCAGCTTTATGGAATCACTTACAACAATTCCACCTAAACTTATGACAACAATATCCGTCGTTCCACCACCCATATCAATAATCATATTTCCGTCGGGCTTTACAATATCTATACCTGAACCAATGGCAGCTGCCAACGGTTCTATTACCAGATCTGCTCTTGCAGCTCCCACCCTTTCTGCTGCATCAACAACAGCCCTTCTCTCAACATCGGTTGTTAGGGCCGGTATGCCAATTACTAAATTAGGTTTTGAAAGAGCAAAAGTCTCTTTTGCCTTTTTTATGAAGTACCTAAGCACCTCTTCTATTACGTCCGGATCGCTTATAACTCCGTCCTGAATAGGCTTTACAATAGAGATTTCTTCTGGGGTTTTCCCTATCATCTCTTTTGCTGCAGCACCAATGGCAAGAATCTGACCCTTGCGTTTATTTATTGCAACCATCGACGGTTCTTGTATAATTATTCCTTCGCCACGCTTATATACAACAAAAGTCGCCGTTCCAAGATCAATTCCCAGATCATGCTTTGCCAT
>JAKJGQ010000240.1 GCA_022704305.1 Thermotogae bacterium
TTTCTTCCGATAATCATAATGTTTTGTCTATATATGCTTCCAATGACGGATTAGCAACTGTTCAGAAGATCGAAAGTACCAAGAGGCTTCTTCCTCCGCAGACAGAGTATTACTGTATACAGGGAGGCAACCATAACCAGTTTGGATGGTATCTTAACCAGGATGGTGATGGTCAGGCCGACATATCCAGACAGCAGCAGCAGGATGAAGTTTTTAAGCAGATGCTTTCATTTATAATGAAAAAAAATGATATGTAACATAGGTAATTAAATCGGAGGTGATATTATGCAGGTGATAAGATGGGAGGATGCGCAGGTCAGAATAGACAAAGACGATATTAAAGCAAGGAAGTTCTTTGAATATGAGGGTAGTGAGTTTATAGTAATAAAACTGAATGGATTTTCAGAACTGAAAAAACACAAAACCCCTGTAGATGCTTTGTTTTTTGTTATACAGGGAAAAGGTGAGTTTTTCGTAGGTGAGGAGAATTTAACCGCATCCCAGGGAACAGTTATTTTTTCACCAAAAAATATAG
>JAKJGQ010000241.1 GCA_022704305.1 Thermotogae bacterium
TCGCGGTACATAAGCCCGTGAAGCCGCCGAACATTTTTGTCCCTGATACTCGAAAGCGCCTCTTATGAGGGCCGTGGCAGCTTCATCAATGTCGGCACTCGAATGAAGAAATACGAAGTCTTTCCCTCCGGTTTCCCCCACTAGCTTGGGATAGGAGCGGTAATGACCAATATTGTGGCTAATGGTTTTCCAGAATTCATTGAAAGTGGCAGTGGAACCTGTAAAATGAACCCCAGCCAGATCGCGGTGATTAACACATAATTCGAAAGAATTGCAGTGGAGGCAGGTTTCCAAACTACCGTGTTCCCCATCAAAACCGGCGACATGTTCAAATTGGAAGCTATGGAAGTAAAATTAAATGGCGACACTGTAAAGATAAATCCTTCTAATGGCCTGTATTCCAATCGGTTAATACAACCGCTTTCGGAAAAAGGCTGATGATTGTAAACTTCTGAAATATAATAGGCATTAAACCGCAAAAAATCAATGGTTTCGCAAACACAATCAATCTCAGCCTGATAAATATTCTTAC
>JAKJGQ010000242.1 GCA_022704305.1 Thermotogae bacterium
ATACAGATATTCCGGAAGTAGATCTCTTCAGTGATATATTTATCATAGATGAGACAGTCTTTATTGTCGGCAAAAAGTTTGGTGATAAACAAAACAGTATTTTTAAATCAAATGGCAACAAATTTAGCAAAGTTTTTACTCCGAATGACGACTATGGAGTTATCAGAGCTGATTTCTATAATGACAGTATAATACTTCAGGGCAACAAGCTTATAAAGCTTTCAAGAGATTTTATTGAAATAAATAACTGTGAAAATCCGAATGTGCAGTACTATATGCCGTCTGAAAACTTCTATGTAGAAAACATAAACAATGTTTTTTATAAAGTGCCATGGTAAGAAAAAACAGTTTATAAAGTAAATAATTTTTCGGTATAATTACTTACCAAGTCAAGTGGTTTAATCTTGACTTGGTTTTTTAGTCATATAGAGTGTTTATTGAGTTATAATCCGTTTATATGGAGTATAGGTTCCGTCAACCAGAGGCTGAAGTATAAGAAAGCTACCTGGGTTGATCATTCCTTTTATA
>JAKJGQ010000243.1 GCA_022704305.1 Thermotogae bacterium
GATCAAGGGCAAGTTAAAAGGACTGAGCCCTGTTCAATACAGAACTCAGTCCTTGTTAATAGCTTAATGTACCACCAAATGTGTCTGATTTTTGGGTTCAGTTCAAAAAAACCATCTATCAACAAATGATGGTATTATTTTATATAAAAGCTTAAGTGATGTTTTTTATGCTTATGCCAGGAGGGAGTTTTATTATGCCTTTTACCATCGTATGTCAGGATATCACAAAGCTTAAGGTCGATGTCATTGTTAATGCTTCTAATACCGATCTTAAAATGGGCGGCGGAGTTTGTGGTGCAATTTTTAAGGCGGCTGGTGCAGAAAAACTTCAAGCTGTATGTGACAAGCTTGCTCCAATTGAAACCGGAAATGCCGTCATCACTCCGGGCTTTGATCTTCCGGCAAAGTGTATCATTCATACTGTTGGACCAATTTATCAGCACTGGAGCAAAAAGGAAAGTGAAAAGTACCTGTGCGCAGCTTACACAAACTCTCTTAAACTGGCTTTTGAAAAGAAGTATGAGAG
>JAKJGQ010000244.1 GCA_022704305.1 Thermotogae bacterium
TGAAAGTGAGAATTTGGGGTGGTGGTGTGAAAGCTCTGACGCAAACAAATTTCTGGAATTAGTGAATAGCATCTGTAGTAAAAAAGCGCAGATAGAAATATATGGCAAGAATGCCAGACAGTATCTACTGGACAATTATACTACTGAACAGACATATCAAACTATTATAAGTCATTTTCAGTAGTATCCTGTAAATTACATTGATGAATTCCAATTTGTAATCATTTTCGTGATTTATATGGTTTTGGAGGATGAATTCCATGTTTAATTTTCCCGTGACGAGAAGAAACAAGATGATATGAGAAAGCTTTATGGAAATGACAAACTTAAGTTTTACTTGGGAGATGTCAGGGACATAAATAGCGTAAAAAACTCTATGAATGGTGTGGATTATATTTTTCATGCTGCTGCGCTAAAACAAGTTCCTTCATGTGAGTTTTTCCCATTAGAAGCCTTGAAAACGAATGTTCTTGGAACGGATAATGTTCTTACTGCTGCCATTGAAATGGGTAT
>JAKJGQ010000024.1 GCA_022704305.1 Thermotogae bacterium
TTGAAAGAAACCCCGGGGAAATAAGCGAAAGCATTTTTATGAATCTGTTTAAAAACAAGAATATAGAGTTATATCTTCTTTCAGAAAAAAACAACTATATAGGAACCGGCGGAATATTTCTTGATTCCTCCAAGAGCGGTGGAATCTATATGATCTCAATAGATAAGGCTTTCAGAAGACAAGGATACGGAAAGTACATAACATCCATGTGTATAAATAGGATTAAACATTTGGGCTATAGACACTCCGTTTTAAATGCAACCCTCTCAGGAGAGGTAGTATACAGAGAACTAGGATTTGTTTCACCTGTAAGTTTTTATATCATACGGAAAAAATAGGAGGGATATAAATTTTTTTTGATATTGATAGAAATTCAAAAACACCCTTATACAAACAGATTGTTTTAAAAATTTCAGGAATGATAGATGATGGAAGTTTGGAGGCAGGTTCCAGATTGCCTTCATCGCACAGCCTTGCACAAAATTTAAAAATCAGCCGAACATCTGTGGTAGCCGCATATGAAGAACTTTGGTCATGCGGATATATAGATACCAGGCAGAGCGCATACTCATATGTCAGAGATATCAATACCAATCCTTCATTCTCAATGAATGATGAGATACTGTCGGATGAAAAACTTAATTCTTCAAGGATAGATTTTTTAAAAAAAGAAAAATCTCTTTACTACAACAGCTCCTGCATAGATATGATGTCTCTTTTTCCAGATGAAAGAACCTATCCATTAAAAGAGATGAAAAAAAGTTATAAGACTGTTCTTGAAAAGTATGGCGAAAAACTTTTTACCTATGCAGACAAACAGGGATACATGCCACTTAGAACTTATTTATCTCAGCGGCTAAGAACCATTGGAATAAAAGCTGATGCACAGGATATACTAATAACAAACGGAACTCAGAACCCTCTCGATCTTATTATGAGAATGTTTAAAAAACCACAACAACGTATAGCCTTTGAATCGCCAACATATGCAAATTTTTTATCCCTTTTGAAGCTTCACGGATATGAATACTTTGAAATTCCGTTAAAAAATAAAAGATTTGATTATAAAACCTTTAAAAATGAAGTACTTAAAAATAATAATTTTTCTTTTATATACCTCATTCCAGATTTCCAAAACCCCACAGGTCTTACTATGTCAAAAAACGAAAGAAATAATATTCTGCAAGTTTGTAAAGAAAACGATATTTTTATCGTAGAAGATGCCTACGAAGAAGAAATGAAGTATTTAGGAAAGATTCCGCTCCCTTTGAAGTCATACGATAGCACCGGGAATGTTATCTACTGTGGAAGTTTTTCAAAAATCCTCTTTCCGGGTATCCGTATCTCATGGATTGCCGCAAAAAAAAGTATTATCGAAAAACTGACCTATATAAAAAGGCTTTCAGACCTTTCTTCTAATCTTATAAACCAAGTTGCGATCTATGAGTTTTGTAAAAACGGCTACTATGAAAAACATATTAATCAAATGCACAGGATATATAAAAAAAGAATGGCCTTTTTTATAAACCATATAGAAAAACATGTTCAGCCTGGAAAAATAGAATTAATTGTACCGGAAGGAGGATACACATTATGGATAAGTATTATAAAAAGTAGATTCTCAGCCGATGAGGTTTATGCTTTATTTGTTAATAAAGGATTAATGGTATCCCCCGGAAAAATATTTTTCCATGATGACTCCGACTCTCTTAGTTTCAGACTTTCTGTCGCCAGACTTAATGAAGAAGAACTGGAAGCTGCAGCAAAAATTTTATCCGAAGTACTTGAAGATGTGTGAAGAATTAAAAAAATAAACTCCGGCAAGCCGGAGTTTTAAGTGTACAGTCAAATTATACCACACAAAACACTTTTTGTAAAGAAAAAATAAGTAACTTTTATATTTCAACTTCAACCTGTTCTAAAAAGACTGCTTTCCCTCCAACCCTAACTTTAGTTATGCTTGTATTACTTTTTGCCACAATAACCCGGACAACTGAAGGCTTTTCCATACTGTAACCTTGCTCAAAAACAAGTACCCGTTCGGATGCACAGATCCCTCTTCTTACAAGATAACATCCAAGTGCACCGCTTGCTGTTCCTGTCGCCGGTTCTTCATCTATACCAAGATGAGGGGCAAAATTCCTACAGGACGCATCGAACCCGTTTCTATCTTTAGTAAAAAAATGAAAGCCTGCACTATTGTGCTTAACTGCTAATGAACCAACCTTATCAAAGTCCGGTTCCAAACTGTTTAAAAACTGAAAAGACTTAACCGGGACGATGATATCTCTCAGACCTGTTGAAACCACCTGAATAGGAAGTTCATCCGAAAATATTTTTTTATCTGTGCCAAAAACCTTTGCTACCTCAGCCTTGTCAATCTCTTCTCCAAACTGAGGTAATGCCTGTTCCATCATTACCTGACCATCCGGCATAATTTCTATACCAAGAACTCCCGCTTTGGTCTGCTGAGTATAACTTCCGACCTGAATCCTATTCTTTAAAAACATAAGTGCAAAAGTCGCTATAGTTGCATGTCCGCAAAGATTCACCTCCGCTACCGGGGTGAAAAAACGTACTTTAAAATCTGCTTTATCTGACTCAGAAACAAATGCAGTTTCAGAACAGTTCACCACAGCTGCTACTTTTTTCATTTGGGAATGGCTTAACTCCGCGGACTGCAGCACTACTCCCGCAGGATTTCCTCCTGATATGCTTTCTGTAAAAGATGACATCTTAAAAACTTTGATCTTCATTGCTACTCCCCCTTATTAAAATGACTTTCTACAGAAAGTATACCTAAAAATGATGCCATTGGAACTATACCTTTACACAGAACGCTGACTTCATTTATTCTGTCTTTTAAAACCATAAGGTTTATGATAGAATACTTTTAGAAAAGTAAATAACCATTTCAGGTGATACCAGTCTTAATAGATAATCCGGTGAGAATCCGGAACGGTCCGGCCGCTGTAAACAGATACGAAAGTCAGGAAGTCACTGATCGCAAGATCGGGAAGGCAGACGAGTAGGTTAAGCTGTAAGTCAGAAGAACTGCCTGAAATATATTTTACTGCTTTCTCCTGGATTGGAAAGTAAAAAGATAATATGTATTTATATACAAAAAATCTTTCTTTTCCTGCTCACGGATAAGAAAGATTTTTTAACATGGAGGGGATCTCTTTGAATAAGAAGGTTTTGAAAGAGTACATCGTTTCTTTTTTAGGAACTTTTCTAACTGCTGTAGGATTGGTTTCTTTCCTCATGCCAAACAAAATAGCAACAGGAGGGGCAAACGGAATAGCGATAATCATTAACGGTCTTACAGGCTTTCCTGTAGGAATCATAATGTATGCGGTAAACATCATACTTTTTATTTTGTCCTTCATACTAATAGGAAAAGCTTTTGGACTCAGATCCATAATATGCACCTTCGTGCTGAATTTTTTTGTAGATTTTCTTGACAGGATGGTTCCGTTCCCTAAATTTACAACCGATGATTACTTTCTTGCAGTATTTCTAGGAGTTTTCATCTCTGCACTGGGCATGGCCATAGTTTTTTCTGTAAACTCATCCACAGGGGGAACAGATATACTTGCCAAAATAGCTTCAAAGTATACGGGCGTATCTCTTGGAATCAACCTGCTCTTCATTGACCTGACCATAGGAATTATGGCAGGCGGTGTCTTTAATATGAAAGTAGGCATGTACTCTGTTGTATCTGTAATACTCAACGGCATAGTCGTAGATTATGCTGTAAGGATGATAAAATCCAACTGCATTCTTACCATAATAACAGACCATAGAGAAGAAACCCTTGATTTTATAATGAAAAACATGGACAGGGGAGCTTCAATAATAAAGGCAACTGGAGCATATACCCAGCAGGAAAAGAATATGATCTATGTTGCAGTAAATAAAAAACAGAAAGGCGAGGTCGTAAGAAAAATCCACACCATAGATCCCAAAGCCTTTGTAGTGGTTCAGGAAAGCTCGGATGTAATAGGATACGGATTTTCAGACTTTCAAAACTTCTTTTAGATATAACCGAAAGCACCCTTTGTGAACTGACCCCCTTTAGTTAGACAAAATCTGACGAAAGGGGTTCACTTCATTGAGGGTGCTTTTTTTTTACTTTACAAAAGCTGGCAGAAAAAAGCAAGACATTAAATTTATATCATGCTAGACTTTATCCGGAGGTGATAAAATGCACTGGCTGATACGTTTTAATAAAGCTTTAGACTATATAGAAGACCATCTCACAGATGAACTTTCATACGAAAAAGCTTCCGAAATTGCCTGTTGTTCTCCTTATTACTTTCAGAGAATGTTTTCCTATATAACCGGGATATCAGTTTCAGAGTATATACGCAGAAGAAAGATGACTCTGGCAGCTTTTGATATCCGCTGTGGAAATACAAGCATCACTGAGATAAGTCTGAAATACGGTTATACGTCGCTCTCTGCATTCAATAGGGCTTTCAAAAGCATACACGGAATAAGTCCAAGCCTTGCCAAATCGGAATCCGCTATTCTTAACTCTTTTTCAAAGCTTTCCCTATCAATAACTTTGACCGGATACGAAGGCCTAAGATACCGTATTCAGGAAAAAGGAGCCCTCAGCTTTGCCGGATTAAAAACCAGAATGACCCGCAACCCTGAAGAAAATTTTGAAAAGATTCCATGCTTTTGGCAAAAAACTAAAAAAACGCCGGCCTACCGTAAACTTTTGAGCTTATGCTCCCCCGAACATGAAAAAATATATGGACTTAGTGTCTATAACGATCCCAAAGATATTTTTTATTATATTGCATCGTCTATAGATGGAAAAGTTCCCTCGGGTCTTTGCTCTTACAGTATTAAACCCGCAACTTGGGTAATATTCAGCTGTGAAGGAGATTTCAGACTGAGCGTACAGAATATATTCAGAGTTTTTTTTACCCAGTGGCTCGCTTTTTCCGGATACGAGTATGCAAACCTTCCGGATATAGAAGTTTATCCGTTGGACAGTACAAAGGCAAATAACTGCGAAGTCTGGATTGCAGTTAAAAAAAGAGCATAAAGGAGAAAGAGCATGTATACAATACAAACCCAGGATCTTTCAAAAACTTACAAAAACGGCGTGAATGCCTTGAACAACCTGAACATACAGGTAAAAGAAGGTGAAGTTTTTTCACTTTTGGGTCCCAATGGTGCCGGAAAATCATCACTTATAAAAATTCTTACGACTCAATGCCTTGCCACAAAAGGAAAAGCCTTCATCCTGGATATAGATACCCAAAAAAATCCAGACGATGTAAGACCTTTGATATCCTGCGTTTCACAAAGCATATCTATAGATAGCCATATGTCCCTAAAGGAAAACTTTATCTTTCAGGCAAGGCTTTATCAGCTTGACAATAAAACGATAAATCAGAGAATGAAACTGCTCATTGAAAGTTTTGAACTTTCTGATTATGTAAAATATCCGGTATCAACATACTCTGGAGGAATAAAAAGAAGGCTAGATATTGCCATGAATATGATATCCTTTCCTAAAGTCCTTTTTCTGGACGAACCCACAACAGGCATGGATGTACAATCAAGAAGAGCCATGTGGGATATGATCCAGAAAATAAAAGAGACCTTCAGAACCACCATATTTCTCACCACCCACTACCTTGAAGAAGCCGATATTCTAAGCGACAGCATCTGTATAATAAAAGACGGAAAAGAACTTATTCAAGCAAGTCCGTATGAACTTAAAAGACTCACAGGAAATTCTATGATAAAGATAGGACTGACAGATGCAAAGCTTTTGCCCTCCTGTTGCCGGTACATTGAAAGTTTAAAGCTCTGTAGTTCTTCATATATCCGCGGAGAGTCTGCATTTTTTGTTTCTGATGATTCAGACAGCAGCTTTCCACTGATAATTAGAGCACTTTTAGATAAACCTTTTTACGTAAAATCGGCGGATATAACCAGTCCAAGCCTTGAAGACGTTTTTATAGATCTTATTTCCAAAAAAGAAGTAAAGGAGGATAAAAAAGTATGCTGAATATCCTGTACAGAAATATGAAGTGGAGAGTCCAAAACCCAATAACCATAGTTATCACATTGATTCAGCCCATACTTTGGATGGTTCTTTACGGAACAGTCGGAGCAAACAGCATGCACAGTACCATAAGTAATTACAATGCCTTTATACTTCCTGGGATAATGGTTTTGGTAACTTTTTCCGCATGCTGCAGCGGAGGAATAATAAACTATATCATGAAAAACAACGCAAGCTTTTACAGAGTACTCATATCTCCGGTAAAAAGAGTATCCGTTGTATCGGGACAGGCACTTGAAACTGTTATTCTGTCTTTCATAGAAATATCTGTTCTCATGGCCGTATCTCTTTTTTTCTCTGTCAGAGTTCCATCAGACCCGCTCAGCTTTTTATCTATGCTGATAATACTTTTTCTAACAGCCTTTTTCCTTTCATGCCTCACATACACCATGAGTCTTTTGCTACCGAATGAAGTGGTATATGAGACTGTTATGAACGCTATAGTACTCCCGACATTTTTTCTGAGCTCGGCGCTTTTCCCTTCTGAAACTCTCTCCAAAAACTTATATATAGTCATTTATCTTAATCCGTTTTCTCACGTGATAAATATCCTGAGAAAAATACTTATGAATGAACCGTTTCCTGCAAGAGAGTTTTTTTCTGTTTCATTACTTCTTCTAATCCTATGTATTATCACTTTCAGCTGTGCACTTTACAGGCTTAAAAAAGAAACAGCAAAGTAAAACCGGCGCATATGCGCCGGCAGCTTTCATAAATCTTTTTCAGAAAGGATATACATTAATTAACTGTTTTTTATTATGTACTAAATTTTTTGACTGTTTGTATCATCCTGTCTGCAACTTCATTCAGACTGCCTGACATAGCGGCTATCTCCTGCGATGAAGCCGAAAGTTCCTGGGAGCTAGAAGATGCTTCTTCTGTAGAGGCACTGTTTTCCTGGGTAATCGTATTTATTTTTTCGGCCTTTCTAAGTATCTCTTCTTTTGATCTCACTATTTCGTCCATAGATGACGAGGTTTTCTGAATCAACGGATCAACCTTCTGTACCGCTGTAAGTATCTGTGCAAAAGACAGAACAGTGTTTTCAACGGACAGTGTCTGCTGGTTGACAAACTTTTCGACATTTTTTGATGTATCTCTCAGTTCGCTTGTATCGCTGTTGATTGAGTTTACAAGTTCAACTATCTTTACTGTTGAAGCCTTTGATTCTTCTGCAAGTTTTCTTATCTCATCGGCAACAACGCTGAAGCCTTTTCCGGCTTCACCGGCTCTTGCGGCTTCTATTGCTGCATTAAGCGCCAGAAGATTGGTCTGTTCGGTAATTGAAGATATTATCTGCGTTATTCCACTTATCTCGCTTACAGAGCTTTGAAGCTGCTGAACTTTACCGTTTACCGTTTCAAAGGCTTTTTTTATTTCTTCTATCGACCCTATGAGGCTGTCCATTTCTTTTTTTCCTGTTACAGCCTTTTCGTTTGCATTTTTGGATTCGTTTCCGACGTTTTCCAGTTCAGAAAAGGCTTTTTCCATATTCCTGTCAAACTCTTCGAGAGACTTGACTATCTGTGAAAGTTCCTGTGCCTGCTCAGAAGCGCCCTGGGCTATGTGCTGCATTCTTACTGCAAGATCCTCACTTGATGCAGCCATGGCTTTTGAGGTAAGAGAAAGGGCTTGTGAATTTTTATCAACCGTCTCTGATTTTTCTGATATATCTCTGACAATTACTTTAAGCTCTTGCTGCATCTTATTCAATGAGTTTATAAGCACTCCTATTTCATCCTTACGGATTAAGAAGTGTTTGGGAATCTCTGTCCTGAGATTGTAGTTCGATATAGAGTCCGCTATTTTGGAAGCACTTGACACGGAACGGCTTATGAGAACAGACACAACTATTATTACAAACATTATTAGGGTTACTGCCACAACAAGCGAAACGGTAAATATTGCTATCTGGCTGTAAAGATCATCAAGCATTTCGCTTTTTTCGACAACAACTCCGACAATCCAAGGCTTTGTACTGTTTCCAAGGAATACAGGAACATAGCTTGCAAATACCTGCTTGCCCAAACTCTGCGAGGCTGAAAAGACTGAAAAGACTTCATTATTATTCATTCTTTCGGTTATTGCTGCAAAGTTTTCCTCTTCTTTTATCTCTTTTGCGGGCAAAAACAACGCTTTTTCCTGCGGGTGGGCAACTATGGTTCCGCTGTTGGTCATTATCCTGCCGAATCCGGTTTTATAAAGTGAAATATTTTTATTCATGGAAATGAGTTTGTCAAAAGTAAGGTCTATTCCTACAACTCCGATTGATTTTCCATCGTATAACACAGGAACAGCAACTGTTGTCATGAGTATTTTTTTACCGTAGAGTGTATCAAGATATGGCTCTATTATACTTTCGTTCCTGGTTGAATAGGGTGTCCAATACCAGTCAAAGCTCTGTCTTTGGGAGTAATTATCCAAGGTTTTGGTTTTAACTTGCGAACCGTCACGGTAATGGTACACGCTAAACACGCCTGTTTCATCGTATGATTCCTTTAATGCATACTCTTTGTCCATTCCGTCAAAGGAGTCCGGTTCAAAAAGCGCATAAATGCCGAAGTACTCTGCATTTCTTTCCAGGAGCTTTTTCATTGTCATGTTTACTATGTTTCTGTCCTGGTTATTGTTTTCTTTCATAGCCTGTATAAGTCCTGAAATGCTTCTTGCATTAGAGAATACTTCGTTCATATACTCACTGAGCATATAAGAAAGTTCAAGGCTCTTGACACGCCCTATACTTTCGGCATTTTTAAGGCTGACTGTATATGTGTTTATTCCGATAAACAAAAATACTGCGGTAATAACGGTTACTACAGGCAAAAGAATAAGTACAAATAGTTTTGTTCTAAGTTTAAGATTTTTTAGCACTCGACTCTCTCCTTTATTTTTTCTATATACTATATAAAAACCGCCCCGACGGCGGCTTATTATCTTTTGAGAAATTTTTCAAGCGCTGCTCTGAGTTCTTTGGCTGAGTCCTCGACATTCATGGTGTTGGCTGCAGCCCAGCCTCCCATTTCGGAGGATGCATACCATTTTATTCTTTTTTTATCTCTGAGCGGTGTATAAAATTCAATATGAAAGTGAAAGTACCGACTGTTATTTTTATACTCCTGTTCTGAATTTACAGGTGATTGATGTATGCACATCATATACGGGAAAGGTCTATCAAAAAGGTTATCAAAAGCCCCTGTAATATTTTTAAGTATATCTGCAAGATCTTCTTCTTCCTTTGGCATAAAACCAACAAAACTGTCTATATGACGTTTGCTTGTTATAAAAACTCCATAGGGATAGTCCGTAAAAAACGGAAGATATGCCATAAATGAAGTGTTTTCAAAGATAACTCTTCCACCAAACTTTTTTTCTTCATCATTCATAGAGCATATAAGACATTCACCATGCTCATTATAGTAGTCGCGGCAGCTGTCAAGTTCGGTTTTTATTTTCAGCGGAATCCATGGATATGCGTACAATTGTCCATGTGGATGGGGCATTGTAACTCCCACTTCTTCCCCTCTGTTCTCAAATTCAAAAATATACTTTATCTTTTCATCTTTTGAAAGCTCTATAAACCTGTCTTTCCATAAATGAATAAGCTTTACTATATGCTGTGGAGAAAGCTCGTAAAGCTTTGCATTATGATCGGGAGAATACAGTATAACTTCACACTTTCCGTAGTTCTGGACAGCACTGTATATCCCGGTGCTTTTTACTGTCATTTCATCGGGATTCAGCTTCAGAGCAGGAAAGTCATTATCGTAAGAAAATACATCATAGTCAGGCGGTACTTTTTTTCCCTCGCCCGGGCAGAATGGACACCAGTCTTTGGGCATATCGGGTCTAGCCTGTCTGTTTGAAGCAACCATTGTATATGTTCTCAGCAATGGATTCCACCTTAATTCGGACATAGCCTCACATCCTTGTTAAAGAGTAATTGCGTATTCAAAGATTTTACCGTACTTCTTAGCATTAGCATAATGAGAATAATCTTTTTCATCAGAAAGCACTAATTTTCTGGCATTTCTGCCGATATCCTCCATAAAATGACCTGCTGCGGTAAGTTTCTGGTATACAAGTTCAAAAACCTCTTTTTCAAAGTCCTTTAGCATTATCATATTCTGTCCGTCCACAAAATTTTCTTCGTAGGTATCGTTTTTCAGACATACATAGACTACACCGCTGGAAAGGGCTTTAAGTGCTGCCGGTGGAATCTGTCCGTCGTTTATTTCAGCTATATCAGAATAGACAGACGTATCCAGCACAAAATTACTGGCTCTGTATAGATCCGCCTGCTGCTCAATCAAGCTTTCACCTACAAAATAGCACCTGTTTTTATTTAAGACTTTTTCTTCTATAGTGCTTCTGAGGTCTTCCCATCCGCAAAAAACATAAAAAGCATCATTAATCTTTTGGGAATCTATTATACGGCAAAGTTTGTCTATATTGTCGGGTACTTTTTTTATTCTTGGAATAAGAACCATAAATTTTTGCTTATCGAATGAAAACTCATCACGTATTGAATTTACCTTATCTTTTTCTGCCGGGGAGAACATATCGCTGTCAACAGAATTGCCTACAACATATATTTTTTCTTCCGGATACTTAAAAACACCGCTTATATAGCCTTTTAATTTACGGCTGCATGCAATTATGGCCTTGGACTTCATTATAGCTGACTTCTCCACTGACATAGCGGCATCGTACAGTTCAAGCTTCTTTTTTTTATCGGCACTGCTTTGGGCTATGACCTCCCTGGAAAAGTATCCGCTAACCGATAGTATCATATTTCCGCTGAACCCTCCGGCACATACTACATCATGTGGGTTTATAACGTCGTAGCCCTGAACATCAACTTTTTTGAAGCTGTTTTTTATCTGAAGAACATTTTTTTCAAAGCTCTCATTTTTTATTATTTTACTTTTTAGCTTTGAAAAAAGATCTTCCGGTGTTTTGTAAAAACATGCTTCAACAGTGTTCCCATTCTCCCTTAATCCCTTTTCGAGGTTCATTATCCGAACGCTTTCGTTGCTTGGGCAATCTTTGTCCAGCACTTCGCTGCTGGCTAAAAGAATCTTCATCGTACACCTCTTAAAAATAAGCTTTTAAAAAATAATATATATATTTATTTTAATATAAGTATATTCATTTTAGAATAACGCATGATTAAATTATAAAATTTATAAACTGTTCTTCTTTTTCCTTATCCCAGACAAAATTATCAATGCAGTTTATAAGGTTCTGCTGTAAGGAGCCATAGTTCTCATAAGCCTTAAGAATTTCATTTATGCTGGCAGGTACATCATGAACGTCTATGATAATACCGCATCCATACCTACGCACCTCATTGCACATCGTGGTAAAAGAATTTTTTACGATAACCGGGGTTCCTGCGGCCAGAGAATCATAATACTTGTGGGGAAGAGAAAGAATATCGTTCATATACCCTGAGTCTGAAACAGTACTGTATGAAACAATTGAAAAAGAAGCTTTGGAAAGCTCCTGCATCATCATACCATAGGGAAGAAAACCCGTACATTCATGCTCAACTGTATTAAAGGCTTCATTCTTCGAACCTATGACTCTGAATTTAAAACCGTGTCTGACTAGCTCTTTTATTATTTTAATCTCACTTTCAAATCCTCTGGTTATTTTGCCGACATAAACCACGGTTTTCTCTTTTTTTACATCCGCTGCTTTCATGCAGGCATAGTTAGGCATAAGAAAATATGGCTTTTCCACTGCGGTTTTAGAAAATACTTCTTTTTTAAAGTCTTCGGAAAGTAACACAAGCCTGTCTGATAAAATAAGCTGTTTTTTAAACACCTTCCACATAAAAAATTCTTTTATCTTCTTCATTACTCCATGAAGAGTATTCAAAAAATTTTCCGGATGATTTTCGTGTACATCATAAATTATTTTATCCGAATTTTTTCTTGCCAGCCTGAAAGCTCTGACGGGAAAGGTCTGACAGAAATGATGAAAGTATATAGCATCCCATTTTCTGCTTTTTATAATCAAAAGTAGTTTTTTATCAAAAGGTCGTCTTGCTGTGAATTTTTTTATCATGGTACTTTCTTTTGCTGGGTCAAATATCAAGGGTAAAAACTTTACATTACCCAAAAAAATATCCTCCTGTTCAGAATCTTTTTCCCCGGGGGATACAGCATACTGGTAAAATACATTGTAATGTTTGCAAAGGCTTTCAACGGTACGAATGACTCTTTTATCGTGCTTGGGATGGGTATAACCTATTATGAGGATGTTTTTCTTTTCATTTTTTTTCATTGGATTGTCTCCAGATGTTTTATAAAATTTTTGGAAGTACCTTTTATAATTATACCAAATCATACCTATGTATTAAGTAATGATACTTTCTATCAAAATAAGATATACTTATGTATACATATATTATAACACATTCAGTATAAAAGAAAAAACCGGGATAACCCGGTTTTTTATCTAAGCATTTGCTCCATGTCACTTTGCACATCATTTATAAGAGAAATATTAAACTTTTCAACTACCACTTTGGTCACAGCCGGAGATAGAAATGCCGGAAGAACAGGACCAAGTTTTATATTTTTCACACCCAGATAGAGCAGGGCAAGTAGAACGGCAACTGCCTTCTGTTCGTACCAGGCTATATTGTACTCTATCGGGAGGTCATTTATATCGGCAACTCCGAAAACCTCTTTCAGTTTGAGTGCTGTTACTGCCAGAGAATAAGAATCATTGCACTGTCCGGCATCCAAAACTCTCGGTATCCCGTCAATATCTCCCAGATCAAGCATATTATACCTGTACTTGGCACATCCCGCCGTAAGAATTACCGTATCCTTAGGTAGTTCTTGGGCAAACTGGGTATAGTACTTTCTGGCTGGGTTTCTTCCGTCACAACCGCCCATAACAAAAAACTTCTTTATCTTGCCGGTCTTGACTGCATCCACAACCTTATCTGCCACAGCGGCTATCTGGTCATGGCCAAACCCTATTGTAATATACTTTCCATCACGTGCCTTTATAGGACCAGTTTCAAGAGCTTTGGCTATAACCTTTGAGAAGTCCTTCTGTCCTGAGGGCTTTCTGTCATGAATATGTTCTATGCCGGGGTATGCTACCACACCTGTGGTGAAAAGCTTGCCCGCATATGAGTCTCTTGGCTTAACCAGACAGTTGGTGGTCATAAGTATGACTCCTCCGAACTCCTCGAACTCTTTCTGCTGATTGTACCATGCGGTACCAAAATTTCCGGCAAGGTGCGGGTATTTTTTAAGCTCAGGGTATGCATTGCAGGCCAGCATCTCTCCGTGGGTATATATTTTTATGCCTTTATCTTTGGTCTGTTCAAGCAGATCATGAAGATCACGCAGATCATGTCCGCTGACCAGTATGGCGGGGGCTGCATATGTTCCCGTAAACACTTTGGTTATTTCCTGTTTTCCATACGTTCCTGTATTAGCACCATCAAGAAGCGCCATGGTATCGACAGATATCTTACCAGCCTCCATAATAAGACCAAGGAGCTCATCAACGGTTATATCCTCTCTTAATGTAGCTGCAAGGCCTTTTTCAACAAATGCAAATATTCCTGAGTCACTCTTGTCAAGAACATATGCGTGTTCGGCATAGGCTGCTATTCCTTTTAACCCAAAGATAAGAAAGTACTTCAGCGATCTTATGTCCTCATTATTGTCCATAAGAACTCCAACTTCAGAACCTTTGAGCTCATATATGGGAGTACCACCGGCTTTATACCAGCTTGCCGCCTGTGGAACATTTTCTGTAAACTCTTTGCCGTACTTTTCAAAATATTTCTTTTCAAAAAGCTCTTTTATTGTCCTACGTGCTTGAAAAGCACTTTCTATAAACATTGTCATCCTTTCCTGGTCAAAATTGGCATTTGTAATCGTCGTAAAAAGACTCTGGATGACAAAAAAATCGACATTTTCATTACTTGCACCAAGCTCCCTGGCCTTTTGTGCATAGTAAGAAATACCTTTCAAAACCCAGATAAGCATATCCTGAAGATTTGATACATCAGCACTTTTACCGCATACCCCCTGAATTGTACAACCTGTGTTGTGTTGGCTGCCTCACTGCACTGATAACAGAACATAGACATACTTTCACCTCCTGATAGTTTTCAGCTTGCAACTAAATCATACCCAAAAAAGCCAACTATGTCGGTAACATATGTTACGTCTGAAATGCTTAGGATACATATTTACATTATACCAAAAAAGAATACTTATTAAATGCCTATTTTGATATAATTTACACTGAAAAGAACACACGGAGGTGGTTTTCAGTTGAAATTATCTGAAATGGAGAACATTGGAGCCGTTCTTGAGGCTCTGCTTATAAAAGCAGGAATACATGACAGTACAGAACTGCTTGATGCAGGAAGCAAGGAGGCTTTCAAAAAAATTAAGAACATTGACGGGCAAGCATGCATTAATATGCTGTTCGCACTGGAAGGAGCCGTGCAGGGTAAGCGCTGGCATAAGCTTTCACAACAGGAAAAAGAAGATCTCAGATTTTTTTTCAGAAGTCTGTAATTATACTCAATATTTTATCTTTTTAATTATATTCTCTGTTCTTTGAGAATATAATTTTATTTTTTCATTGACTTTAGAGCATGTATACAGTTCTTCCTTAAGCGTATATACTAAGTATATCAGGTCTGATATGATTTTTTCAGAAAAAATCATATACTTTTTTTGTATATCTCCAGTAAAAAAAAGGTCTTTTTCATCAGATGTTTTTGAAATTCTAGAAAAGTATTTTTTTTCTGTACTTTTCAATTTGCATCCCCCTGCAGAATATCGGCCATAAAAATTTGTCCTTTATTTTTCGTTAATGCTCTCCAGAGTAAAAAGATCATCAAGAGTTACCCCTAACGCAACGGCAATTTTAGCACATGTAGAAATTGTAGGAACTATCTGCCCTTTTTCTATCCGCCATATGGTTGTAAACGCAAGTCCGGATTTGAAAGCTACGTCTTCAAGAGTCATCTTTTTCTGTATTCTCAATGTTTTAAGATTGTTTCTCATATTTTCCTCCTTTCATCTATAATTATGCAATTATTAAATAATTCTTACTTTGATCATATTGCAATTATGAAAAACAAGTCAATTAAATATCTGTAGCTTTTAAATTACTTTTTGCACACTTGCAATATATAAAGTATAATTAAAATTGAGGTGATACTGTTGTTAGATTTTTATAAAATAGGTCTCAGATTAAGAGAAACACGGGTGTCAAAGAAAATTTCCATGGAAAAACTGGCGCAGCTTTCCGGAGTAAGCTTTACAACTATATACCGAATAGAAAAAGGAGCTAAGCCCGACGCAGAGACAATTGCCAAAATCGCCGTGGCTCTTGGGGTTAGCACAGATTTTCTTCTGTGCATAAACGAGCTGAAGGGACAGGATACGGAAAGTTCATATGAATTTATTATGCAGCGTCTTAATAAATTAAAAAATATCGAAAATCTTCTTTCCCCCCAGGAACTTAAACTTTTCGGCGAAAAACTTAAAGACCTGGCAAACGAACTCGGAAAAGAGTGACTTCCAATTCATTCTTTTCAGAAGATGTGTGAATAAAAACACTTTTTGCTTACAACAAATAAAATTGTTGTATAATTTATATGTCTAAAAGTATTTTTTTCTTTTCATATTAAAAAAAAGAGTTTAAATGCAACCTACACTACCGTACAGGGAGGAATTATGAAGAATTTCTTGTTTATTTCAGTTATGCTTATGCTTTTATGCCTATCTGTATTTGCAAGTCCTTTTATAAACTTTCTGGACACTGTCATAAACCTTGAGAGTTACATTAATATCGGACTCTGTGTATCTACTCCTACAACAATGTACGTAAAGGTACCTGCCTATAACGATACTTATGAAATACGGGAAAGCTCGGGTGCAACAAAAACATGCAGTATCTCTTATCCTGGACTGGAAAAAACTTTTTCACCCATGTTTTTTTTGAATTTTAATTACCGTTGGGGACCTTTCAAAGCATCCTCTTATCTTGATGTAACTCCGCTGTTTGATTCAACATATCTGATGGGTTCAGTCAAGACTTCTTCGTTCTTGATCTTTGATCTTATTAATCAGCAGGAAAGTACGCTTTCACAAGCTTTATCCATTGCATTTGGTGTTGAATACTCTCAGTTTGTTATAGAAACACGAAAAAACTTTGTCTTTACCAAGCATAACAACGAACCTTTTCTTTACGCAGTCCCACCATATATCTCGGCTTTTCTTTTATCACCGGCAGCTGTTTTGGAATATAAGTTCAAAGGGCTTTGCATGTCTTTATCAGTGAAACCTCCGTTTAGGGTTAAAAGACTATACGCCAACAAAGGTTATTGTTATTACAGACCGTTTTTCTTTGAAGCGACACAGATGCCTGAATATGATTTTATGTTCAAGGACGTTGCTGTAAGTATGTCTTTACCGGATTTTCAGTTTGAATTTGCCGTTTCATACGGTTTTGATTTTTAAGCATACATACCTTTTAATATAAAAAATAAACTCCTTTTTTGAAAGGAGTTTATTTTTTGATATAATAGTTTTAATAACTTGGTTTACAAGTTATTATATTATTATTATACTGGGAGGTTACTATGTTTAAATCTTTAAGCATCAAGGTTATTTTCTTGGTTATGGCGGGAGTAGCCGTAATCCTGATATTTTTTACTGTGTTTTTTGCATCGGAGCTTACCAAACTTAGTACATCTATAAGCTATAAGCAGATTGACTCTGTAACGGAGCTTGGATTAACGCTCATAGACGAACTTTACCCCGGGGAATGGCGGACCGAAGGAGAGCTTTTGTACAAGGGCACAGTTGTAATAAACAGCAACTACGATATTCTGGATCTTATAAAAAGAAAAACCGGAGCTTACGTCACTGTTTTTCTTAACAATATGAGAGTCGCTACAAATGTACTGGATAAAAACGGAAAACGGGCTGTGGGAACTACTGCTTCAAAAGAAGTTTCGGAAACAGTTCTGAAAAAAGGAGAGGTTTTTGAAGGTCAGGCTGTGGTAGTGGGAGAAAGCTTTCAGTCAAAGTATATCCCTTTAAAAAACGGTCAGGGCGGGGTAATAGGAATGTGGTTTGCCGGAGTACCTACAAAAGAGCTTGAAGATTCTCTTAGAAAAGGTATCTTATCCATTATTTTATATATTTCAATAATCTCTTTTGCTCTTATCTTTATGTTTGTATTTTTCATCAACAGAATCTTAAAACATCCTCTAAACAAGCTTACAGCTTGCATATCGGCTCTTGCAGGATACGATCTTTCTGTAAAGTATGTACAGGAAATAAAACAGTATATTAAAAGAAAGGACGAAATCGGTAAGATCTCATCCTGTCTTTCAGATCTTCACGAAAAGCTTCTTTCAATCATCAACAATATAAAATCATCATCTGAAAAGATTAACTCCTCCTCCTCGGATCTTTCAAAACTTGCTATGAAATCAGGTAAGGCGAGCGAAGAACTTCAAGAGGGTGCCGAAAATATTCTTCTGAACGTTAAATCTACCTCTGAATCTATTGAAGATGCAAATAACGGAGTTTCTGAAGTAGCCTCTTCGGCTCAGAATGTTTCGCATTTGGCACAGAATCTATCTGAAAATTCGGTAATGGTATTCGAGGCTTCAAAAAAGGGGTTGGGGAGCATTAAAACCATTGTGAACAGGATAAGCCAGGCAAGAGATCAGGCTAAGGACACCATTGATGCAGTAAAGGACGTTGAAGCAAAGTCACAGAATATAGGAGATGTAGTAGGAAAGATAAGTTCTATTGCCGAGCAGACTAATCTCCTTGCACTTAATGCGGCGATAGAAGCAGCAAGAGCAGGCGAATCGGGCAAAGGCTTTGCCGTTGTTGCTGAGGAAATAAGAAAGCTGGCTGAAGAAAGCAAACAGACTACCCAAGAAATAGAAAGCATTCTCGGACAGATACGAACCGGAATAAAAGGTGTTGATGCAGTAACCCAAAGCACAGTAAAAACCATATATGAAATATCTGAAAGCTCTGTTGATATAGAAAAAGAGTTCGGACAGATAATAGAAAATATAAAACATATAAGTACCTCGGTAGAAAATCTCTCTGCAAACAGCCAGGAACAGAGCGCCTCATCACAGGAAATAGCTGGCTCAATAGATGCTTCAGTTAAAGCTTCAAAAGAAATAACTGAACAGGTTAATGAAATGACTTCCTCTATAAGACTCCAGTCAGAAAGCGCACAAGAGGTCAGTGTAAACAGTGATAACCTCAACAGTCTTGCATCTGAACTGGCAGGTATCATAAGTAAGTTTAAGTTCTGAACAAATTATGCTAAAATATAATTATAAGTGCAAAAGTGCCGGAATATTCCGACACTTTTGCACTTAAGGATATGGTGCCCCCAAGGTGAATCGAACACCTATCTGCGGATTAGGAATCCACCGTTCTATCCGTTGAACTATGAAGGCACGGTATTATTTTTTATACGTTAAATTATATCAGATTGTTTTTTCTGTGTCAATATCTTTTTTATTCAGTATTTTAGATACATACGATGAAATTGCTATCCCTATTACTATACCAAAAGCAGACACAAAAGTTTCATATGCGAAGTTCGAGGCCTGTGACTGATTCTTGTCAATAAAACTTTTTACAGCAAAAAAAGCGGAGGCTCCCGGAACAAGCGGTACTATACCCGCCGTTATAAAGGGGTGTACATTGGTTTTAAATACTTTGGCAAATATGTGAGAAAGAAATCCTACAACAGCTGAAGAAAGGATTATAGCGCTTTCAAATCCATAGAAAAGTTTTATCACCTCATAGGCTGCCCATCCTAGTCCGCCTGTCAAAGAAGCAATAGGCAAAAGTCTTTTAGGAGTTTTAAACAAGAAAGAAAATCCTCCGGTCGCCAAAAAAGCCATAAGAATTCTGGTTATTATTCCCGTATCCATATCTCCTCCTTATCCCCATAGTGCAGAAGCCATAGCGGCTCCAAGAACCAAAGATCCAAGCATGAATATGGCTTCCATAAGTTTGGAGCTCCCAGAAACCAGATTTCTGTCTCCTATTTCCATAATAGCGTTTGTAAGCAAAAGCCCCGGTACAAAGACCATAATACCTCCTGCAAGGCTAGGAAATATGCTTATTGACACAATCTTTGATATTAATTTTATCACAGAGTATA
Source organism: Thermotogae bacterium (assembly GCA_022704305.1). Classification (GTDB taxonomy): domain Bacteria; phylum Thermotogota; class Thermotogae; order Petrotogales; family Petrotogaceae; genus UBA5851. The sequence continues at coordinate 19,310 of JAKJGQ010000024.1, forward strand.
CAAGCAATCCGGCAAGAAAGTCTCTGAATATCTTGCTTGTTATCTTATATGTAGCCATATAAACTAAAAGAGCAGAAATACCTGAGGCTACTGCATCTGTATAATTTCCACGGAATACAAAACAAAAACCAAAAGATGCAATGAAAACGGCTATAATATTTTTCCAAAAACTTATTCCCAGTAAATTTTCTTTTTTTTCAATATCCTTTATCCACTGTTTAAGTGTAAATATGGTTGGTTTTTCTTCTGTTACACGTTTTATCATGTTTTCCCATAGTGAGAGCTTCTCAAAGTTGATTTCGGAATAGCTTACTCTTTCAATCCTTGTTATTGATTTTCCATGATCATCAACCACTGTAAGGGTTATGACAGTACCTATGGCTGCAATATTCACATCTATATCGTATGCCTCAGAAATTTTTGATATGTAGTACTCTATTTCTGTTGCACTAGCTCCGTAAAAAGAAAGATTTTTCCCTATATATATAAGTACATCAGCTATCCGTTCAAGAAACATTTTTCCTCCTGAGGAAATTATCCATTATTTGGGGGTCATTATATATGATTAAAGACAATAAAAGCTCATTTTCTTCAAAAATCAATAAAAAAATTACCTCTACCTTTATTATATATACTCTTATATTACTTTTTATAGTTCATATTGTTGCTGCTGCGGTCATCAAAAGTTATCTTCATGAAAATACATTGCCACCTGAAAGTATGAACTTTTTCATACTTCATCTGACAGCGGGGATTGTTTTTTTCAGTTTGGTATTCTCCGGTTTTCTATTTTTTCTAAGACATCAGATAAAAAAGGACATCAGCCAGCCGATAGACTACATTCTTTCTTACCTTCAAAAAATTAAAACCGGTAAAAAGCCTTCTGTTGAGTATCAGAACAATGATGAGTTCAAAACTATACTTGAAGAGTTTGAACAGCTCTATGAAAACTTCAACCGCTCCATACAAGCACTTCAGGACTCACAGGAAAGAATTAAAAATTCCGCAGGCTTTAAAACCAATATTTTAAAGATACTTTCACATGAAATAAAAACCCCTCTGCAATCTATAATCGGTTTTTCAGAACATTTAAAAAGCAAGCTCTCAGATAAAATGCAGCTTCAGATGCTGGAAGTTATGACAGACAGTTCAAAAGAACTTCTGGCAAAATTTGACAGGCTGATAGAAAGATCATATCTTGAAGAAAACTCCATAAACAAGTTCATGCTTCTTGAAGATTTTAATCCTGATAATCTAATATTGGAACTTTCATCCAAGTACGAAAATATC
>JAKJGQ010000025.1 GCA_022704305.1 Thermotogae bacterium
GTATATAGTAACAAAATTACAAAAAAAAGTCTTTTTCATTTACAAAACGTAAATTAAAACAAGACAAAAAATCTCAACTTATCTGTATAGCTTACTTAAAAGAAAAAACTTTTTTGAGGTAACTTTTTCTATGAAATACTTGTCATGTTCTATAAACATAATAGTAGGTTTAAAGAACATAACAGACTCCTCGATTTTTAACCTGGTTGGAATATCCAGATAGTTTAAAGGTTCATCCCACAATAGAAGCATAACCGGATCCATGATAGATCTGAGAAGCTCTATCTTCTTGAGCTCTCCGCTACTGAACTCCTCCATATTTTTATCAAAACTTTCCCCTATAATATCAAAAGATCCCAGCATTTTCCTGAATCTTGCTTCATTTATTTTAGAGTCGCATACATGCTCTCTCAAAGTTCCTTTTTGCCATAAAGGAATCTGGTTTATCGTTGAAATTCTTACAAAACCCGGAAGCACTATCTCTAAGCTGTTGAGAATGTCAAGAAGAAAACCTCCTATGAAAATACTAAGCATACCTGAGAATTGATTGATTATCATTCTGAAAGAATCTATTAGTGCTCGTAATTCGTTTGGAACAGTTTTCTGAAAATTCGCACTCAGAATTATATTGGTAAAAAGCAATATCAGACCGTTTAAAAACAAAAAAGAAATCAGCATGGCGAAACGGAAGATATTGCTGCCGGTCTTTAAATTTACTACTATACTGAATAATAAAAGATTAACATTTAATAAAAAGTATGAAAAAATAAAAAAACTTATTAGGATAGTTTTTCCGTATAAACAACAAAAAACCTGTGCCAATAAAAGAACCAAAAGTAAATACACTTTTGGCAAGTCCTATATAAGTGTTTCCGAAACCTCCGTCTCTTTTTAGATTAATTGGAATAAAGGCACTAATTATAGATATGGCGAACATCGAGTTGATAGTCATAATAGTCATATAGTACTTGATTTTCTTGTCTTTCAATCAGCTCAGACATTATAGACATGCTTGCTGAGTCGAACAAAGTACTTATAAAAGATTAAAACACAAGGTAAATAAGAATTACAGCAAGATTCAAAGTAGTGATATATGCCAGCAGGGTTAAATCTATACATAAGGCTCCGCTTATAAAATCTGAGTAAATCATTAATTTCTTTCTATTCTTCCTATCAGCTATAACCCCGATGAAAGGTCTTATAGATATTTCAAAAGCCACAATAAAAATAACAACAAAGCCCATAACTTTAGCTGAATTATATATATCAAGCAGTAATAAGGGCAATGCCATAACCTGAACTGTATCTCCCAGCATAGAAACAAATCTTCCGGCAGTAAATAAAACACAGTAAAAGGTAGGAATTGTTTTTTTGCAGGTTATCGCTTAAAAATAAGATAATACTTCCTAAATCAGCAGAATATCATAAAAACCTGTTTTTTTTTATTAAATAAGGTTATAATAGGTTTATAAAAAGAAAACGGAGGGATTGAAATGATAAAAAAAATATTTTTAACTATTATTATTATAATAACAGCTGTTTTTTCTTTTGGGTTCAGGTTTGGCTTTGGAGGTCCTCAGATAGGTTATATTCCGAATGATCAGCTTATTAATCCTTTCAAGAAAAAAGGCGTTGAGACCTTAAATGGTGTAATAACCTTTGGAGTTGCCGGATACGGTAAACCATCGTATAGAGCTCCTTTTTATCTTGGTGGTGAAGGATTGGCAGGTGTAACCGAAGTAGGTCAGAACTTATACGCAGTGGCAAATGCTGGTTTTGCATTCGGGTTGAACGAGGATTACTTTGATATTATAAATTTGGATATCGGAGCAAGCATCGGAGTATATACCGAGTCACTTCTTGAAAAGCTTACTTTTAATATATATGATTATAGGCTTTATTCGGTGCTGACTCCCAAGCTTACGTTGCATATATTTTTTGATAGATACTTTTCTCTGGCTCTTACAGGCAGATATATGATAGATATAATGCAGGTATCTCCTATAGGATATAATTTCAGTGCAGGATTCATGTTTGGATACTGATTTTCTTCACTTGATTTCATCGGCCCCCCGATGATAAATAGGCAGATTTTATATCTGCCTATTTTTGTTGATAAGGAGAAAAAATGAAAAAAATTTTTTTAGTAGTTTTTTCTGTCAGTCTTCTGACTGCTTTTCTTAGTATTCAGAGTATCAGCAAAGCTTTTGCTGAATCAGAGCTTATAGAATCATGCTATATGCTAGCGTTTGTTTCTTCGCCTTTAGAAAACAAGATTCAGGCAGAAGAAGTGCTTGATATTATAGATTCTGCCTCAAAAAATGGTTTCAGCGGGATAGTATTTAGCTCTAATTTTGATCGTATTGTAACACAAAACGATCAGTACTTTAAATACTTGGACCAGATCAAAAACAGATGTAGAGAAAAAGATATGGAAATAATACCGTTAATAGGTTCTTTCGGCTGGGGAAGTAATATTCTTTGGCAGAATCCAAATCTTGCCGAAGGCTTAAGGGTTGAAAGCCAGGTATTTAAGGTTAATGGCAACTCTGCCGAACTTGTAAAAGGAAAAATAGAGTTCAGCAACGGGGGATTTGAAAGGTATAATGGAGACGTGGCAGATAACTATGAGTTCCAGGAAAAACCAGGAGAAATATCTTTTATTGACATAAAAGAGTATGCTGAAGGAAAAAGTTCATTGAGATTTCAAAATTTTTATTTAGATAAGTATAAACAGGCCAGGGTTATGCATAAAGTTAAGGTTCTTCCCAAAAAAAGTTACCGTGTGGATTGTAGCATAAAAACCCAGTTATTCACTCCCAGTGACAGTATAAAATTGGTCTGTATAGATCAGAATGGAAAGGTACTTGGTACAGAAAGAAATTCAACTGTCTGGCAAAAAAAATATACTGACTGTGATAATGGATGGTATAAAATAACAATGGGTTTTAACAGTATGGAAAATACTTTTGTAAACATATATGCAGGTGCATGGGGAGCGGAGGAAGGTATTTTTTGGATAGATGATCTAACAGTACAGGAAGTTGGACTTGTCAATATCTTAAGACGGAACGGGACTCCTTTGTGCATAAGAAACAGAGAAAACGGACAGATCTATGAGGAAGGGATAGATTATGAGTTTGTAAGAGATACAATTATGGATTTTGAATTTGACCACTGTTCAGAAAGTATAAAAATTCCATTACAGAGCAGTATAAAAGATGGAACTTTCCTTCTTGTCGATTATTATCATGGTCTTGGTATGGATCATGATCAAATTTCTGTTTGCATGTCTGAGGAAACGTCTTACGATATTCTGGAAAAAAATATCCAGGCTCTTGTAGGCAGACTAGAAAGTTCAAAGTTTTTTATAAGTTTGGATGAAGTAATAATGGGAGGAACTTGCGCACTGTGTTCATGCTGTGAAAAAAAACCAGGATTGATCATGAGCCAATGTGTTATCAGACAAATGGCGATAGTACGAAAATACAAACCGAGTGCAAATTTTTTTATATGGTCTGATATGTTTGACCCTTACCATAATGCAGACAGACAGTACGGGCTTTGTGAAGGTTACTACGGAGCAATTGAACCCCTTCCAAAAGATATTACCTTTGTATGCTGGAACAATAAGGTAATAGAAAAAAGCATAAATTTTTTTGCCAGTAAAGGCTTTAGTGTTATGGCAGGTGCCTATTATGACGATAAATCAATGAATAGTACTGAAGAATGTGTTTCAGCTTTAAAAAGTACGAATAAACAAATAAAAATACTTTATACTACATGGAAAAAAGATTATAGTATGCTAAAAGAATTTTCTGAAATGGTCAGGAAGAAATAATAAAAAAATCTGCCGGAACATCCGGCAGATTTTTTTAACCAGGGTATTTAACAAGATTCATTATGTAATTTCTGTGTGGCATAAAGTTGTGATGTGCTGCAATTCTTATGTTATATCCATAAGTTCCTCTTTCATCAAACTCAATTTCGCCTGAGTATAAGTATGTATCAGGACTGGCTTCTTTAAGGAGCCTGAAATCATAAGATTTTAGATGAGTTACTTTCTGGCCTTCAATTTTTGCAACTACAGCTTCAACTTTAATAGAATCTGGGCCTATTCCCGGAAGATAAATTTCTGATTGAATCTCCACTTTAGTTCCGGCGAGAAGACTGTTACTGATATCTTGCGTTCCTATAACTTTAATTTTGACAGAGCTCCAGTTTTTCTCAAGAATTTCGCGCCATCTTGAAAACTCTCTGGATACTTTAAAGTCGCCATCCTCAAACTTTCTTCCCTGAAGATAAGCGGGCATATAAAGTCTTTGTGTGTATTCTTTAAGCATTCTTGAAGTGTTAAAGAATACAGAAACACTTTTTATCGATTCTTTTATGGTATCTGTCCATTCAGAGGACAGATCCATTTTACCTGAGTAGTAAAGAGGAACAATAATTTTTTCCAAAGTATTGTATATTGAAACACTGTCAATCTTGTCTTGAAGTTCGTGATCGTTATAGTCTCTGTTGTCACCGATTGCCCAGCCATTGTTGCCTTTATAGCCCTCTACCCACCATCCGTCTAAAACGCTGAAGTTTATAGATCCGTTCATTCCGGCTTTTTCTCCTGATGTTCCTGAAGCTTCATGAGGCCTGCGCGGAGTGTTCATCCATACGTCAACTCCTGCAAGAAGATGCCGCGCTACATTCATATCGTATCCTTCTAGAAAAACGATCTTGTTTTTAAAATTAGGCATTCTTGATATTTCATTGATCCTGCGTATCAATTCCTGACCAGGTTTATCTGCAGGGTGTGCCTTGCCTGCGAAGATTATTTGAACCGGTTTTTCAGGATTGTTGAGTATAGCATCAAGTCTGTTGAGATCTTTGAAAATCATAAGAGCTCTCTTATAGGTTGCGAATCTTCTGGCGAATCCTATTGTAAGAGCATTCTCATCAAGAATTCCTTCTATTTCCTGTATCTGTTCTACGGTTTCACCATGACGCATTCTCTGCTCTTTAAGTTTTTCATGTGTAAAAATAATAAGCTTCTTTTTAAGCTTTTTATGAACAGCCCATAGTTCTTCATCCGGTATATCATCAATCTTGCTCCATATTTCCGGATCATCCTGTTTCATTCTCCAACATGGAGAAAGATATTTATCATATAACTCCTGTAGTTCACTAGCTATCCAAGTTTCAGAATGAACACCATTAGTTACGTGGGTTATTGGAACTTCTACGGCTTCAAGTCCAGGCCATACATCTTTCCAAAGATTTCTTGACACTTCACCATGGAGCTTTGAAACTCCGTTTGCTCTACCGGCAAGTTTTAAAGCAAGAATGGTCATTGAAAACATCTGTGTTCCGTCTGAACGTACTTCCTTTCCCAGATCAAGAAACTCTTTCCATGTAAGATTAAGATTTTGGACATACTCTTTGAAGTATCTTTCCATAAGATTCGGATGAAAAGAATCATTTCCGGCAGGTACGGGAGTATGGGTGGTAAATATGGAAGTGGAACGCACATACTCAATTGCCTGCTTGGGAGTAAGTGATTTTTCTTCAATAAGCTCGCGTATCCTTTCCAGAACCAGAAAGTTTGGATGACTGTCATTCATATGATAGACGGATGTATTTATACCTAACTTACGCAGCATTCTTATACCGCCTATTCCCAGTATTATTTCCTGTTTTATACGCATTTCAATATCTCCGCCGTAAAGTTTGTAAGTGAGATGTCTGTCCTCCGGCTCGTTTTGTGGAATATCAGTGTCAAGAAGATAAAGCTTTACTCTTCCTACGGAAAGTTCCCATGCTTTTATATAAACTGTTCTGTTTAAAATATTTACAGTCACATAGATTTCTTCATTACGCTCATTTTGTGCTGGTTGTATAGGAAAATTTTCATAGTTGTAGTACTCATAAAGATCTTCCTGTGTCCCGTCGGAGCGTATTTTTTGTATGAAGTAGCCCTGTCGGTATATCATTCCTATAGCTACAAATGGAATACCCAGGTCGCTGGCAGACTTTACATGATCTCCTGCAAGGATACCAAGTCCGCCTGTGTATATAGGTAGAGATTCATGAAGTCCAAATTCAGCACAAAAATAAGCTATCTTTCCCCCTGTGTAATCTTTGTGGGTGGTATTGAACCATGTATTTTTTTCGTTTTTGTATAAGCTGAATTTTTTCATTTCATTGTCATACAGTTCAAGATAATCAGATGATTCAGCAGCCTTTTTCAACTCTTTCTGAGAAACACTTTTTAGGAAAGTAACCGGGTTTTTGCCTGTTTTTCCCCATAGAACAGGATCAATATTTTCAAAAAGTTTTTGTGCATTGAAGTTCCATGTCCAGTACAGGTTCATGGACAACTCTTTAAGATCTTTGATTCTTTCAGGAAGCGATGGGATAACCGTTACTTTTTTAAGAAATTCCATATAAAATTCCTCCTTTAGATTTAAAGGTTAAGAATGCTAAACAGAAGTATTATATCAAAAAACAGGGAAAAATCATAATATAGTATTTTAAAGACTATCTATTGTATATAAATACCCCATTTTCAGGATTATCAAATTCTTTTCCTATAAATACTTTTACTTCTTCGTTGTTTTTTGATGTAGGAATATTTTTACCCACATAGTCTGCCTTTATAGGAAACTCTCTATGACCACGGTCTATAAGAACCATGAGTTGAATATTTTTAGGTCTTCCCAGGTTTACTATAGCTTCCATCGCAGCCCTCACAGTCCTTCCTGTAAAAAGGACATCATCAATAAGTACTACTGTTTTGTCAGTAAGCGCAAAATTTATTTCAGAGGTATCCTCTTGATTTTTCTTTTCATCATCTCTATATGGCGATACATCTATATACCCTTTTTCAAGGTAGATATTTTCAATTTTATAAATATTATCCCATATTCTGTCACATATCTCTTTTCCGCCCTTCTTAATACCAAGAAGCACAGTATTCTCGACACCTCTATTTCTTTCAAGAAGTTCATGAGTAAGTCTCATAAGGGTGCGCTGAATATCTTTTGAATCCATAACTTTATTTTTTAAGAGCATATATCCTCCGTAAGCAATTAAAGTAATACAATTATACCATTAGTAAAGAAATAATAATCTAAAAATAAGATAAAAAAAGCAGCGGTACTAAGCCGCTGCTTGCGATTGATTCTAATCAAGATAAAAGTGCATTGGATAAGCAAGATACTGGATAGTATCAAGCTTTTCAGCTGTGTAGAAACCCGCCGGAGCTTTAAGAACCGTTGGTATCCTGTTTACTATTGTGGCACATGTATGTTCAACAGTGGCCGGTTTTTTTACAAAAAATGTTGTATCAGGTTCTCCAGAGATTTTCCAGTCACACATATCGCCATCATCCGGTCCGTATACTTTTCCGATACACTGTGTTTCTATTATAGGACCCTGGAAAGTTTCCGTGGTAACCACAGCGCTCATTCCTATACACATTCCTTTGGGAATTACCTTGCCCATTGTGGAAGAAAAGAGGTCTTTATCGTAAAAATACGGAACACATTTCTGAGTCTGAGATTTTATTGTCCATCCCATCTTAGAGCACAGTGCCTCGTTTGAATTCCAGACGTATGAAGGTTCAAGAGTCTGAGGATGAGCTAGAGTAGCTTCAAACTCCTGGGGGGTGAGACCCACTCCATGTGCCTTGGCAAGAGCCAGGCCATAATCTTCAACGTTGTAACTTACAGCACCTTCTATTTTGTTTATTTTATGTACTCCTCCTGCTACCAGTGCAATCATATTTACCCAGAATATATCCTGCATTCCAGAACCGACGGCGGTACAGTTGTTTTCTTTGGCAAGGCGGTCAAGTTTATTAGTAAGGGCTGCCGAAGTAGTCCAAGGATAAATTGCTTCCTCGCATGTCGAAATAAGGTTTATTCCTCTGCTGAGTACTTTTTCAAAGTGGGGGTATACATCATTCATAAAACTGAAAAGAGTAACTACCGCAATGTCCGGGTCGCATTCATCCAATACCTCATCAGCATCGCTTCTGATTTTGACTCCCAGTTTTACTCCCAGTTCAGCAAAATCCCCTACATCCATACCTACTATCTTGGGGTTTACATCAATAGCGCCTACTATCTCTGCTCCGTTTGCATAAAGATATCTCAGAATATACTTGGACATCTTTCCGCATCCGTACTGTACTACTCTTATTTTTTCTCTGAACATAAGAAACACCTCACTTTTTATTTTTTTGAATCAAAAGATCCGTGATTCTATATTCAATTATAATGGTTGTTGTAAGTATAAAGTCAAGCGAAATTTTTAACTTTCTCCAGAAAATTTCACTGGGATCTGTAATTTAAGATACATCCCACGTTCTTGTTTTTCAAATACTGGAAGATCAGCTATTACTTCGCACAGATAATCTCCGGTAATAATGAATTTTTTTTGCTCTACCGTGTCAAGAATTCTTGAAAGATATTCCTTTTCTTTACTGAAACTGTCACAGTATATACAAGCATAGGTGTCTGCAGGGATATAAGTTATCAGATTCTTATCAACATACTCCTCATCAACGAAAACAAATACTTCACTTGAATACAATCGTTTTTTCTCAAGATCGGATTTACGCATTATAGTTCCTGCATTACAAAAATATATCTGCGGAAGGCTGTCAGAAATGAGTTTGTTCTTGAGTTTTCGCAGCATCTCTTCGTAAACTTCTATTCCATGTTCATAGAAGTTTATCCCAGCATCGATACAATACATTTGGCGTTTATTTATGAACTCCATAACAATGCTGCCGTCAGGAGGAGATTTTTCATAACGTTCGTAACTCTCTATGGTTCTCTGAAGGGCTCTTTTCTGATACTGCATCTCTTTTATCTGAAGGTCTATCTGATTGCTCTTACGTTCTAAAATGCTTTTAAAAAGTGATATATCGTTCTGATCCAGAAGTTTTTTTATATCGGTAAGTTTCATTCCAAGTGATTTCATATACTGTATCATATCAAGACGAGCACACTGTCTGATGCTGTAGTATCGATAACCGTTTTCGCTATTTGTTTCATCCGGTTTTATAAGATCAAGCTTATCATACAGCCTCAGAGTCTGTTCGGAAATATGATTTAATTTTGCCATCTTTCCTATTGAAAGTTTTTCCATTGTTTCCCTCCTTGCCTATATAAAGTCTATACATGCAATAAGGTTTCGAGATATGGACTGTTTTATTCTTTGTTGTTTCTTATCCACTCTTCGGTTGCGGGAAGTATTATTTGTTTTCCATCACGGAATGATGCTATATACACGGTTGGTTTTTCGGAATAGGTTGCCGTTACGAAAGAAAAATGACCAGTGTTGGTGGCAGCACCCCATTTAGCGTCTTTATTCATACAGACCACTGATATATCACCGGCCTGACCTCGCCTGTCCATAAGCTTTTTATTGAATTGTTCAACAGCTTTTTGAGCGGCATCCTGTGGAGATAAACCGTATTCCATCAAACGGACAGTTTCATAACAGATACAACCTTTCATGATATCCTCGCCAAGGCCTGTAGCAGTTGCTGAACCAATACTACTGTCTGAATAAAGTCCACAGCCGGGTAAGGGAGAGTCTCCTATCCTTCCGGTTTTTTTCATGAAAAGACCACTGGTTGAGGTTGCCGCAGCCATACGAGATGATGTATCGACTCCAGCTGTACCGACGGTGTCGTGACCGTCATAAGGTTTAAGTACCTCTTTTTTTTCAAGAAGCTTTTTTTGCCATATATTATAAGAACAGTCAGTCATCATATTTTTTTCTTCAAAACCATTTATTCGGGCATACTCTTGTGCTCCTTGACCGGCAAGAAAGGTATTGAATCTTTCATCCATAAGTTTCCTGGCTATTTTTACAGGGTTCTTGAAGTTGATAACTCCGCTCACTGCCCCGAAAGATAAAGTAGTTCCATCCATAAAAGCTGCATCAAGCTCTATAATGCCTTTTTCGTTAGGAAGCGCTCCGTACCCTACGGAGGTATAGTCCGGACAGTCTTCAACCTCTGTTATTACTTGCTGTAATGAATCGAAGATTGAACCGTCTTGATCCAGCATCAATGCAGCTTTTTTAATCCCATCCAAAGCCATTCTCCATGTAGCGATAACTCCCCACTTCATAAAATACCTCCAAAAGAAAAAAATTATATACTTATATTTTTGATGGCGTTTCTTATTATATACTCATCTGCAATATAATGCTCGTACTCTGATAGTGAATAAGAACTTCCCATAGCAATGCTTTCATTTCTAAAATACATATCACTGTTTTTTATAGTTTTTCCAGAGAGATGTACTTCGGTTGCTCCGGTAGCGGTAATAACAGCTTTTATATTGTTTGCGGTTATACCTGCTCCAGGCATAATAATTATTTCGTTTCCGAACATATTTATTAGGTCAGAGATTAATTTTGTTCCTTGTACAGCAGAAGGCTTCTGTCCGGATGTAAGAATCCTTTCAATGCCTATATCTTTTAAGACTGCAGCACAGGCATATGGGTTTTCCAACATGTCAAATGCCCTGTGAAAACTTATTCTTAACGGATATGCCGCTTCTAAAAGAGTCTTCATCTTCTTAATATCAACTGTACCATCTGGAGTAAGAACACCGCATACTATACCGTTAACGCCTATTGACTTTGCTATTTCAATATCTCTGCACATTATCTGTATTTCATTATCGGAGTAAAGAAAATCTCCGTTTCTTGGTCTTATGAGAGCATGAATATTTATGGTTACTTTCTTTCTTGTATACTCCATCAATGCGACACTTGGAGTCAGACCACCACAAGACAGAGCGCTGCATAGTTCAATTCTTTGAGCACCGGCTTTCTGGGCAATCTCTGCTGACTCTAGTGAATCAGCACAAACTTCTACTAGGATGGGGTTCATGTGGTTTTCTTTTCTAGAATCACGACAGTTTCTACATGATAAGTGTTTGGAAACATGTCAAAAGGCTGAACAGAGATTACTTCAAAACCGCTTTCCATAAATGCCCGTATATCTCGTGCCAGAGTTGTTGGATCACAAGATATATATATTATGCCCTTTTCGGTTATTTTCGCCAAATTTTTGGCTGAAAGAACACCTATTCCTTCTCTGGGCGGATCGATTATAGCATATGAGAATTTTTTTGTTTCAATACACGATTGAAGAATGAAATCCTCTGATTTTGAGGATGAAAAACGTGTGTTTCGTACCGAGTTAATATTTGAATTTGAACAGGCAGCTTTTATAGATACCTTTGATGTCTCCACACCGTAAACAGTTTTGAAAAGAGGAGCAAAATAAATGCTAAAAAGACCCACACCGCAATAAAGATCAAGCAGGGAATCTGATCCGGTGTTTAAAGTTTTAAAGTATTTGAGAATGTAGTTAAGCATTTTATGAGTAACGTTATAGTTATTCTGAAAAAAAGAAGTAGGCGGAATCTGAAATAAAAATCCGTCAAACTCTTCTCTTAAAACTCCTTCACCCTTCCATGTTTTGTATGGTCCTCTTAAGGTAACTGTGTCGGAAGTATTCATCACATGAACTATAGAATCGGCATGAACCTTTTTTGACAACTCTTCTTTAAACTCATTTTCTTTTGGGAAATACTCCGTATGAGTGACAAAAATAAGCATGGTTTCATTTTTTGAAAAAGATTTTCTTAGAACAAGATGCTTAAGTACACCACTCTTCTTTTCCGGATCATATATGGATAAGTTCATATCAGAGATTATAGATTTAACTGTATTTCGTATTTTATCAAATGGCGCAGGCGATATTATGCAGCTGTTTATGTCAATTATATTGTGTGTATTGGCCTCTTTAAGCCCCAAAACAGTCTTCCTGCCATATGAAAATCCGAACTCCATTTTTGATCTGTACTGCGTTGAATCATCACTTTCAATTATATCCGAAACATTGACCTCCATGCTTCCGATACGTCTGAACTGTTCTTCAACTATTGAATGTTTTGCCTGCAGCTGCTGTTCATACTTCAGCCCAAGCCACTGGCATCCACCACATTTTGGGAAATGCTTGCATGGAGAAGCTGTGCGGTATGGAGAAGGCTTTATTATCTGTTCAACTGATGCAAAGATAGTATTCTTTTTCTTGAACTTTTCTTTTACCCTAACAATATCCTGAGGATAAACATTTTCAACCATATAGATTTCATTATTGTATCTTGCCAGACCGTAGCCACCGTATATAAGCTTTTCAATTACAACATCAACTAAACCGTTGTTTTCCATTATAGTCACTCCATTCTTTTTTTGTCATGTAAATTATATCACACTTGTTCAAAAATGCTTAAAAAAGTAGCATTATGATATAATTGTTCTCGAAAGGGGAATGATTAAAATTAATTTTTTAAAGGGGGTAAGTTTGTGAACAAAAAAGAAAAAAGCTGGATTTTGTATGATTGGGCCAACTCAGCGTATTCAATGGCCGTTACTTCAACAATTCTTCCGATATTTTTTAAGGATGTAGCCTCCAAAGGACTTAGCGATACTGATTCTTCTGCATTCTGGGCATATTCCAACTCTATTGAAACAGTTCTTCTGGTTCTTATGCTTCCTATTCTTGGGACTATAGCTGATTATAAGAACATGAAAAAAAAATTTTTTGTTTTCTTTCTCCTTATGGGAATATTTTTTACCGGACTGCTTTCTACAGTGAACGAAGGTCAATGGTTTTTCTGTCTGTTTATCTATGTTCTTACTGCTATCGGATTTTCGGGTTCAAATCTTTTCTACGATTCAATGCTTGTTGACGTTACAACAGAAGACAGAATGGACTGGATATCTACAAACGGTTTTGCATACGGTTATATAGGAAGTACAATACCTTTCATTATAAGTATTGCCCTGATAATGAAGCCACAGATTCTGGGTTTTGATTCAGCCATTATTCCAACTAAGCTTTCTTTTATTATAACAGCACTCTGGTGGTTCATATTTTCAATACCTCTTTTGAAGAATGTACAGCAGGTCAACTATCTTGAACCATGCAGAAAACCAGTTAAAGAAAGTTTTTTAAGGCTTATAAAGACTTTTAAGGAGATCAAGCAATACAAAAATATTTTTTTGTTTCTCATTGCTTTTTTCTTTTACATTGATGGTGTTCATACCATAATATCTATGGCAACAATTTTTGGAAAGGATATCAATCTTTCTAATACGACACTAATGGTAGTTCTTCTTGTAATTCAGTTTGTTGCCTTTCCTTTTGCAATTATCTATGGAAAGCTTGCCCAAAAATTTTCTGCTAAAATAATGCTTTTCGTCGGGATTATTGTATACACTTTTGTTACGATCTATGCATATTTCATAAAATCTGAATTAGAATTTTGGATACTCGGTCTTCTTGTTGCCACTTCACAAGGAGGAATACAGGCTTTAAGCAGATCGCTTTTCGGAAAGATTATACCTAAAGAAAAATCTGCCGAGTTCTTTGGATTTTACAATATTTTCGGCAAGTTTGCCGCAATATTTGGTCCGCTTCTTTACGGAATGGCTTCTCAGATAACCGGCAATCCAAGGTTTGGAGTTCTAAGCCTTATTATACTTTTTATAATCGGTGGTTTTCTTATGATTTTTGTGAAAACGCAAGGTCCTTCAAAAACTTGAAAATTGTGAGGTGGTAAGTATTTCTTGTTTAAAAATAAAAGGCGGAGCATATTACATTAATTCTCCTACCAACATAGGGCTTTATGTTTTCAGAAATAAAAACTGCTTAGTTATTGATACACCTCTTAACTCTTCTGCAGCGAAAAAGATCGATGAAGAAATCTCTTCATGTGCCTTTCATCCCAGGTATGTTTTTAATACTCATCATCATCTTGATCATTGCGGTTCAAACAGTTATTTCCGGAATAAATATCCTGGATGTGAATTTTTTTCCTCAAAGGGTGAAAAGGTTTTTATAGAAAATAATTTTCTTTATTCAAGCATACTCTGGGGAGGGATTCCATGCAGTCAGATAGAATGGAGTTCAAAAGAAGAAAGAATTGATGCGATTCTTGAAGAAGGTATTAATAAGATTAATGATGAGAAATTTGAAATAATTGATCTTGGTGGGCATTCCAAAGCTCTGACGGGAATAATCACGCCAGAAAAGGTTTTTTATATTTCAGACAGTATTTTCAGTGAAGAAAAACTTCAAAAGTATAAAATACCTTATATTTATGATATAAATAAGTTTTTGATATCTATAGATAAGATACTTTCTTGCGATGCAGAGTTTTTCCTTCCAGGGCATTCTTGCAAAGTATATGATAAACAAGAGATTGAACAACTGGCAACTAAAAATGTATCAGCGGTCGAATTTTTCAAAGATCAGATCTATACGTTTTTAAAAAATGCTTTTACCAAAGAAGAGATAGTTGAAAACATAATTATATTAAATGAGCTTTCCGTTGATTTTAAGCAATATATGCTTATAAGTACAACAGTTGCCGGATACCTTGAGATGTTTA
Source organism: Thermotogae bacterium (assembly GCA_022704305.1). Taxonomy (GTDB): domain Bacteria; phylum Thermotogota; class Thermotogae; order Petrotogales; family Petrotogaceae; genus UBA5851. Next base: position 14,487 of record JAKJGQ010000025.1, read on the forward strand.
TATCTGAAAAATTGATCTCTTATTCAGTTCAGGACGGAAAGCTTTACTTTTATAGAGAGTAGTTTATAAAACGATACCTGCTGCCCTTACCGGGGAACCATCACCATTCCTGATTTTCAAAGGTAAGCATGTAAAAAGAAACTCCTTGCCTATAAGTTTGTCTGTATTGTTAAGATTTTCTATTATGCAAATGTTCTTTGAAAGTACTATTTTATGGTTCGTAAGTTCATGGTTCACTGGATCAAGTGAAATTGTATCAAGACCTATACCCTTAAGATTGAACTGAGAAAGGTATTGGGCAGCCTGATTGTCAAGTACTGGGAAGTTACCAAAGTACTTGGGAAAATTCCAAAATCTTGCCCAACCTGTATGAAGAATAATAAAATCTGAGGTATTAATTGTATTTTCTGCGTCAAGCAGCAGTTTTTTGGTTATTACTGCTTCCTCCTTTAAAAAAGAAAAATCAAGAACACAGCCTTTTCCGAAAAAACTTGAGATATATTTGTTATCAGTACTTTCTCCTGATTGGAAAAGATGTTTCGGACAGTCTATATGTGTTCCGGTATGTGTGACCATTGTGATTAAGGTTTCTTTAAAACCATCTTTTTCTATAGTACAAGCAGGAAAAAGTCTTGGACTATCAGTTCCGGGATATACCGGCATGGATTCTTCTATAATATGAGTAAGATCGTATACTTTCATTTTCCCTCCAAAAGTTAGGAGAATACATCGTATATTCTTCCAATTTCACGCTCGTATTTAATAAAAAGTTCGAGAATCTTAGGATTGAAGTCTGTAGGTTTAGTTCTGCTGTCTCCTTTTTTCAGAATTTCTACAGCATGCATATGCGACATGGCTTCTTTATAAGGTCTTTTAGATCGCAGAGCATCATATACATCAGTAATGGAAACAAGCTGGGCTTCAATAGGTATACTCTCTCCCGATAGTCCCGAGTTATAACCGCTACCGTCATATTTTTCATGGTGATATAGCGCTATGTTGAGTGCCACTGTAAAATAATCATCATCCTGGAGAATATTTTTGGCATATAATGTATGATTCTTCATAATTTCGTACTCCTGTTCAGAAAGCTTTGCTTTTTTCATCAGGAGTTCTTTGGGAATAAATATCTTTCCTATATCATGTAAAGGTCCAAATTTTTCTATCTGCCTAACAGTTTCTTTCGGCAGTCCGTATTTAAGCGCAAGAAAACCTGCTATCTTGCCTACTCTGTTAATATGAAAGCCTGTATCCTCATCATAGTTCTCAGCAATAAAAGCAAGTTTATGGGCAAAATTAGTATACGCATTATTAATTCTATCTGCATAAATTTTGGTTTTTAAAAGCAGTTCTGTTATTTTTTGAAAAGAAGCAATAATTTTAATATCTTCAGATGAAAAAAATATGCGGTTGAAAAAGAAAAAATAGAACTGTCCAAAGGATTTTTCTCCGTTTTTTATAGGGCAGACAATTATATCAGAAACATCCATAGTATGGTCTTTTAAAAGTTTTTTCATATAACCGTATTTTGAAGACGCCAATATTTCGTCAGGGGTAATTTTGGTGACAGAATTAAAGATGTCTATCTCCTTTACGGTAAAATTAATAAAATCAATATTCAAAGCTTTAGGACCTACAGTGGATATATCTTTTATGTTAAAATCGTCATCAAAAAGAATAGATATGCTGTAATTGTTCTTAAGCATTGAAGATGTATTTATCATAAGACGCCTTATAATCTGTGAATCTGAGAGAAGGATTATATCCGAAAACTCTCCAGTGAGATTTAAAAAGCCCATAAATCTTTCTTTACTCATGGTTTCAAGCCGTAATAGTTCATTAAGTCTTATGTTAAGCTTTTCAAGTTCCTGATTTTTTTCATCTAAAATATTTTTGTTTTTTGAAATAGCTTCATAAAGAGCCCTTAACTCCATTTCTTTCGACTGCAAACTTCTGTAAGAGCTCGCCAGTTCCTGATTTTTATCGTTAAGCTGATCATTCTTCTGATTTATTTCCGTCATCTTTTGAATAAGTTCTATGGACATTTTATCAAGTTCTTTAGATATAAAAGCTATCTCATCGTTCCTTCCACTTTCAAAACTAATACTAAAATCTCCACGGCCAAATGCACGAACCTTTTCTGCAAGCTCAATTATCGGAGAGGTTATTCGGTTGCTTAATATAAGAATAAAGGTAATTGAGAAAATAATTGAAACAAGAAGCACCATTAGAACAAAATTTAGTATTTTATTTGATTGATAAAAAAGTTTATCGGTTTTCATTGTCATAAAAAGTGTAATAGAAGAAGTGTACTTTGTAATTTTTATAGGTACGATAATATTAAGAGTGCTTGCAGATTCAAAGTAAGAGTAATCAAAAAAGGTATTCATTTTTCCTGAATGTATTGCAGTCTCTATTTTTTTTGCATCGGTATTTCTAAAAGATAAAAAAGATTCAAAATTTTTTCCGTGAAAAGCATCGTCTGGATGAACCATGAACTTTCCGGTTGAGGAAATAATAAAAACTTCGGAATCATTTACTGAGTTCAATCCGGAAACAAAGTTTTTCAATTGGATGTTTGAAATATCCACTCCTGCGACGCCTATAAAAGTATTGCCATAAAAAATTGGAACAGAGTAGCTTATAAGGAGAACTGTTTTATTTTTTATAGTGTATTCAAAAGGATCTACAATTGTTTCAAAGCCTGTCTTTTTTGGAATGTTGTACCAGTCAGAAAATGAAGACGGATCATCGTATCCGTAGCAGCTTTCCAGGTGATACCCATCAAAACTGTTATAGTATGGTACAAATCTTCCGTTTTTATCAGAACCAGGTGAATTTATGTATTCATAATCCCTTGCATCAAAAGCATCTGGTTCAAAAACTGCCCATGCTCCAAGGAATTCAGAGTTGTTTTCGGCAATATTCTTAAGTATTTTTATTACATTCTCTCTTGAAGGCTTAATTTGAGCTTTAGTTGTTTCCAACAAAAAAGACAAAAAACGAGCATTGAGCAATGCCCGTTCAAACTGTTTTTCGACATAACTTACCGTAAGCATGGCGGCACTCTCTGCCTTTTTTACGGCTTCTTTTTTTATATATTCATTAAGTGAGATATATAAAAAAATTGAAATGAGGAAAATAAAAGAAACAAATACAAAAAGTGTACTTGTAAGAACAAATTTATTAAGGCTTTTGGCTCCTAACAAAGGTTCCTCCTCAAATCACATATGTACAAAAATTATAACATAATTTTATGTGTTTTATTCAATTAACGTATTTATGAATTGAGGCAGAGCAAAACAAGCTTTATGTATCTTGTGGTTGTAATAACGGGTTTTGGTAAGTATTTCATGATCTTGTTTTTCTGGTTCTGTATTCCCCAGAGTTTTAAAAGCAAGTGTAAAAGACCAACAGCCCGGTGCATACTGCGGAATATATGCCGTGTATAAATATGCATTCGAGAAAACAGAATGTATACGTTTATAAGCATTTCTCATCCATTCTTTATGGATAAAAGGATCTTCGGTTTCGGCCGAAAGTATTCCATCTTTCTTTAAAGCTTCAAGACAAGAAAGGTAAAAATCCTCTGTGAAAAGCTGACTGGCCTGACTTTCTGTCGGATCTGTTGAATCAATAAGGATTATATCAAAATAATCATGAAATTTTTTGACAAACTTTGCACCATCTTCAATGACTATATCTAACTTGGGATTATCAAATTCGCAGGATGTGAATGGAAGATATGTTTTTGCCGCTTTGATTACTTCTTCATCAATTTCACATAGGGTTACCTGTTTAACGCAAGAATGCTTAAGAACCTCCCTGCTGGTTCCTCCGTCTCCTCCACCGATTATAAGTATCTTTTCAGGATTAGGATGAAGCACCATCGGAACATGTACAAGCATTTCATGATAAATAAATTCATCTGATTCTCTTGTCATTATAACATCATCAAGAGTAAAAATCCTCCCAAAGGATGTATTTTCAAATATATCAATTTTCTGATACTCAGATTGTTTTGAATAGATTCTCTTATCTATTCTGTGAAAAGTTCCGTAGCCGCTTCTGCTATGATATTCAATTGAAAAGTTTTTACTATCTATCAGCATACTTTAACCCCTATTTTTTTGTTCTCGGATAAAGAACTTTGTTTTATTCCCAAGATCTCAAAATTTCCTCGTAGATGCTCCTCTTTTTCAATTTTACCAGATTTAAATGCATATTTCAGATATTCAAAAGCCTTTTCCGGGTCAACATGATCACCACAGGTATAGAGATCCACAGAGGCATATCCGTATTCAGGCCATGTATGAATGGCCAGATGAGATTCCGAAATGATTACAGCACCGCTTACACCATAAGGCATAAAAGTATGAAAACTTGAAGTAACAATATGCGCACCGCTTATAATGGCAGCTTTTTGCATGTGGTACTGTATTTTCTCAGTGTTGTTAAGACATTCTCTGTCACAATCATAAAAATCAGCAATTATATGTCTTCCCAAAGCAGCAATCATAAAAATCACCTCTTTTTCAATATATTTCCATCCAAAGAACCTTTGCTTTCTGAGTTCTTGAAATATTTTTTATCTGGTGGCTCATTATGGATTCATAAAAAAAAGCCTCATCTTTTTTTAGTCTGTAAACAGTGCCGTTTAGTAAAAGAGCAACGTTTCCGTCGATTATGTATCCAAATTCAAACCCTTCATGCGGCTGTTCAAGAATACTTTGACTTGATGGATTCAGCTCTACTATCCTTGGTTCAATTTTTTTAGGATCTGTTTGTGACATTATTAGAAACTCTTTAACTCCTGAAGGCATATCGTAGATAGGAATCCGTTCATCTTTTTTATACACTATTTTTTTTTGATCATCCATTTTTGAAAAAAAATTTACTGTATCGCTTCCCAATGCTCTGAGTATGTGATCGAGGTTTTCAAGCGTAGGAGAAGTGAGGTCTCTTTCAAGTTGGGATATAAAACCCCGAGTTAGATCTGACCTTTCAGCCAGTTCTTCCTGTGTCATGTTTTTTGATATTCTTAGAAGTTTTATACGTTCCCCTATCTTCATAAGGCCTCCAGGTATTGATAAGTGTGCAAATTAGTTTAAATAATGTTGCTTCTGAAAGTACTATTTAGAGAGTAAAATATAAGAAATATTTAACCATAATCATTTTATTATATCATATAATATGTAAAAAAGAACAGTAAAAGCTGCAAAATATGTTAATATTAATTGCAAAAAAAATCCGTATGAAAGTGCTTTGAATGCAAAATTCTTTGTAAGGTAAGGAAATGTATAGTCACAAAACATCCAAAATAAAAAATATAGTTTTTATTTCAGTTAATGCTTTTGTCGTTGTGTGAAAAGCTATACGTTTATAAATCAGCTGTTTCCGTTCATAGTTCTGTATTAATTTGAGATTTTTTGTCTTGTTTTAATTTACGTTTTGTAAATGAAAAAGACTTTTTTTTGTAATTTTGTTACTATATAC
>JAKJGQ010000026.1 GCA_022704305.1 Thermotogae bacterium
TCTCTTGTAAAACGTCCGATATAGTATACAAGCAAGAAAATTCCGAAAGACGACAGAGCCAGTATGTATAGCAGGCCATAAAACTTATCCTGTTCCGCAGAACTGTACAGGAAGACTCCAACGCCTAGAAACTCGGCTGTTTCATGGTCTATTGAAGGTACAAAGATCAGTTTGTGCGGTCTGCCTTTGAACTCATATTTTTTCGGAGAAATATATATTTCTTCATAAGAGGCACTTTCAAGACCTTTGGAAAAATCTTCCGAGAGCTTATGGACATCAAAAAAACTCTGCATTTCTTCTCCTAAAAGAATTTCTTTGGCCTCAAAACCTTTAAGATAGAAAACTTCCAATTCTTGGTTTATATTTTTGGTGGTTTGTATCCACTCAGGTATTTCTTCTTCTTCACGGGGGACAGATTCAACTGCCGCAGATACATTTTTTCTTATCTGCTGGGTCATTATGTCGTCAAAGGAATCTTTTATATTTGAGAATACCCAGAAATCGACAACTGTAAAAAGAACGAGTGAGATTATGAAAATCAGAACCTTCTTTTTAGTAAACATACTATCAGCTCCCTAAAATATCTAGCGCAGTACTATAAAAGACGGTCCTGTTTTAGGACCGTCTGATTTTTCTGGATTTATTTTGTTCCGATTTCTTTGTTCCAAAAGTCAATAAGTCTTTCTTTATTTTCTGCATCCCATTTGTCATTTTGATTGACTGTTGTTATAGAGTTGATGTCAAAGTGGAGCTTATCCTTCGGAGCGTTTGAAGAAACAGGAATTACATACCAGCTGGCAATTATTTCCATTGATTTGGAGCCAAGAACCCAGTTGTAAAGCTTCTTAGCATTAACTGCATCGGGACCATTCTTTATAAGTGACATGGAGGCGGTTTCAAAACCTGATCCTTCAGATGGGAAGGTAATTTCAATAGGAGCACCTTCTACCTTTAATTTTATTAAATCGTGGGCATAACCTATTGCAACCGGTATTTCTCCTATAGCGCAGCTTTTTCCTGGAGCCGAACCGGATTTGGTGTACTGGTCTATATTTACATTAAGCTTTTTAAGATAATCAAAGGCTTTTGTTTCATCCTCGCCGCTGATTCTTATTATGTTGGTAACCATATTGTAGGCTGTACCGGATGTTGCAGGATTGGCAACTCTTATTCTTCCTTTGTAATCAGGTTTTAGAAGATCTGCCCAGCTTTTTGGCGAGGTAATTCCAAGTTCCTTAGCTCTGTTGGTATTGGTGGCAAATGCTATAGGTCCTATATAAAGACCTATCCAATATTTTTCCGGATCTTTGTACTTGTCCGGAACTGTCTGTGCTACATAAGAGTTGAATGTAGTCGTTAGACCCTTGTTTTTTGCGTCGATGTGTCCTGTTCCTACTCCTCCTACCCATATTGAGGCCTGCGGTTTATCTCTTTCGGCTTCGAGTCTTGCAACTGCTTCACCTGTAGTGAGCCTTACCCATTCAACGTGAATCGAGGTCTCTTTTTCAAACTGTTCAAAAAGAGCTTTGGCCAAGGGTTCTTCAAGCGTGGTGTATGCTTTTAGGCTGTTTGCAGCCATAAGCATGGTGAAAGAAAGCACCATGATAACTAATACAGACAGGATCTTCTTCATTTGTTTGCCCCCTCTTTAAATAATATATACATCTTCTTTATATTATATATCATTTGCGGAAGAAAAAAAATCCTGATGAAATTTACTCTGAAGCGTTTATGACCAAAATCAAGGTTAAAATTTGATTGTAAATCAGATTCTTAATAAATCTTAATAAACAAAAACAACCGGCATAACAAGTACCAAATAATTGAAAGAACATGGTATTAATTATGTTATTATTTAAAGTGATAAAGTAGTTCAAATAAAAATAATACTTTTGATTTTTTATACGGGATGAGCGGTGATATATATGGACAGCAGGATAAGCTTTAACTTACCTGTGCAGGTACAGACTATACTTGATATTCTTAGCGAAAATAAACGACAGGGATATATTGTGGGAGGCTGTGTCCGTGATACGGTTATGGGAGTAACGCCAAATGACTGGGACTTTGCCACTGATGCCCATACGGACGAGATTATAAGAGTTTTTTCAGAAAAAGGGTTCCGCGTTATTCCTACCGGTGTTAAACACGGAACGGTCACTGTACTAATCAAAAGTAAAGGTTATGAGATAACAACTTTCAGGACTGACGGAGAGTACAGTGATTACAGGCATCCTGACAGCGTGGACTTTGTAAAAAATATAGAACAAGATCTGTCAAGACGTGATTTTACTATAAACGCTATGGCATATAATCCGAAAGATGGACTTATAGATCCTTTTAACGGAATCAGCGATCTTATGCATAATGATTTTCTCAGAACAGTCGGTGATCCTGAAAGAAGAATAAGCGAGGATCCTTTAAGAATGATGAGGGCAGTAAGGTTTTCGGTAAGGTTTTCCAAAAAATTTTCACCGGAACTCGAAAAAGCTGTTTCAAAGAGAGCCTATCTTATTGAAAAAATATCAAGGGAGAGAGTAAACGATGAGTTTGTAAAAATATTGCTCTGTCAGTATGGAGCTGATGGAGTAAGGCTGCTTTCGGATACAGGACTGATGGCGTATATCTGTCCTGCTTTTATCAGGCTTAAAGGTTTGAGGCAGATAGACAGATATCATGGTGGTGAAGATGTCTATACTCATACTCTGAGGGTCATAGACTATACATATCCTAAGAAAACCATCCGTCTGGCGGCGTTTTTGCATGACATAGGAAAGTACGATACGTTAAGTTACGACGGTATGCGGACAAGGTTTATAGGACATGAAAAAATTTCCGCAGAAAAGGCTAGAGAGTTTATGAATAGTATGAGATTTTCTGGAAAAGATATCTGTGATGTGGCTAATTTAATAGAAAATCATATGCTTCTTAAAGATTACGATACTTCAAAATCTGAAAACGATAAAAAAACTTATCTGCGCAAAGTAATTGTTAAAGTTGGCTGCGAGAACATGAGTGATTTTGTGCAGCTTTGTTTTGCAGATGAAAAAGCTACCCCGTCATGTAACATGCAGAAGTATGAAAAGTATGAAGAGATAATTGGATTATTTGAGCAGATAAGAAATGAAAAAGTTTTTTCAGCTGCAGAGCTTGAAATTGACGGCAACGATATACTTGCCCTTGGAGTTCGTAAGGGGCCTATGATCGGAGAGATTCTGGAGTATCTTCTGGAGATGGTGCTGAAAGATCCGTCCATAAACAGCAGGCTGGAGCTTATTAAACTGGCTGAACAGTATATAAAAGCAGCGGAAACAGGCGGTAAGTGACATATGATTTTAAGCATCTTTAGTAGGCGGGAGGAGATATTATCAGAAGGTTAAGGATAATTCCAATCAACAGAAATCATTTTAAAGATCTGAGTGAATACATAACAGATGATTATAAATCAGACCCTTTTAGCTTTCAGTTTATAGGGCCGTCTGGCTTTTATGTAAAACAGTTGGCCGATGAGGTGGCAAGGAAAGTCAAGGTTACTGTTAACAGGGACGGCTTTGCGGTTATCAACCAGTATATAACGGAGCTTTTTCTGAGTGAAAATCCGGGGGCTGTGGTTCTGGATAGGGAGTTTCTTAAAGTATATATAGCCAACGAGATAGACGAACTGATAGAAAAAGAAAAGGACGATCCGGAGCTTTGCCGGTATGCGAGGGTACTTTCAAAATCCGGAAAATCAGGAGAATATATTCTTGAAATATTTGAAAAGAAGTGGGAGATAACCAGAACCGAAGATATAAATCTTGTGAACGAATCAGAAATATATAAAGAGTTTGAAGAAGCCTGGCAAGACGAAAGTCCTGTCGGAAGGCTATACCGAAAGTTGGAAAAAACTCTTGAGTCAATAGTTGCCAAAAGAACAGAAGGTTGTGCAAGCTACGACCAGGTTTCGGTTTACAAGTGGTTCTATTCATCATACAATCCTACCAACAAAAAAAGTAAACTGATCATATCCGGATTTTTTGATATAAATCCCATAACGTTTAAAGCTATGATAAAGCTTTTTGATATCTTTGAAGATGTTGATTTCTATATATGGGACAAGATAAATGACAGAAGCTTTGAGTTTCTCCCGTCAATCTACAAATTCCTTAAAAGTCAGAACTTTGTGGAAGAAAATCTTTCCTCTCAAACTTTTATGAAGCTTGAAGATCTTTTTTCCGGAACACAAAGCGTGAGTATGCGTGCGGTGGTATCAGACGATCCAATAACTGATATTCAGAGTACTGCAGTACAAATAAAGAAAAAAATTCTGTACGAAGGAGTCCTGCCCCAGGATATTGGAGTGGTTACTCCGGATATGGCCAGTGCGGGACTTATGGCTGACAGTCTTGAAAAAATGTCTGTCCCATACAGATTTAAAAACGATATTCCGCTTTCTAAAAGTAAGAGTGTATCAATACTTGTTCTCCCTCTTAAGACAGTTATCAGAGGTTGTGAAGTTCAGGATTTCATTGCTATGATCGAAGCAGGTTTTGCCGGCGATACAGAACTTGCAATGGAAGATGTAGAGAAGTACTTCAAGAGACTGGGAATACTTTATGATGACAGAAAGACCGCAATCAAGCAAAAAAAGTTTGAATGGCTGGGATGGATTGATGAGGAATACAAAAGACTTAATCTTCTTGATAATGAAGAAGAACATGAAAGAGCTGTAAGAGAGCTTGAAGATCTTTCAAAGCTTAAGCTTCTCATGGAGAAGATTTTTGAAGTTCTGGACGAGATAGAGCATACCCCAAAAGTTAAATCATCATGGTACAGTGAAAAAGTAAAAAGCTGGATCGAAAATAATGTGCTTGGTTTTGAAGTTTTGAAAAAATATCCGGACAGTCAGGCCGTAGAAACAGAAACAAATGCCATACTTTGTTTTATAGAGCTTCTTGATAAAACGGAAGAATCGCTCGAAAAACTTTTGGAAAGAGAAAAAGATAAAACTATAAAGATGGAAAAGTTTTACTATATCCTATCAAATCTTATACAAACAAAGACTTTCAGAAGCTCTCAACGCTACTCAAATACCGTTGAGATAATGGATCTTTTGGATTCGCGTTTTGTAAATAAAAAAATAAAGTACTTTGTCAATTTTTCTGAAAGCAGCTATCCGTCAATCGGCATTAATCCACTTCTTATCTATCTTTCCTGTGGAGGATACCCGTTTTATATGGTTCAGGAAAAACAGGCGAGACGTAACCTGCTCATATCACTTGCTTTTTCCCAAAATGTCGTCATCTCATATCCAAAAGCCTCTGTTACCGGAGAGCCTATACTTCCAAGCATATATCTTAAAGAAATAATGGAAATGTCAAAGATAAAGTACGAATCGGAAAACCGCAAAAATATAGTTCCGGATAGTCCCGATGAGATATTCAGCCGTGAAGATGCCTGTATTTACTGTGTAGCAAACGATGTAAAGTACAGCGGCGAGGATGCGAAGCTTAAAGAGATGATCCGCCAGTCGGAGTATATAAGAGAAAGAGCAGCCTTGAAGTTATGGACGCTTAAGGAACCTACAAAAGTTGACAACTTTTCACATACCAAGCTTTCGGCATATATCGACTGTCCTTTCAAGTACTTTCTTAAGTATAGTATGCTGCTCAAAGGCGATAAAGAGTTTGACCTTTTCAATGAAGGACTTTTGAAACACAAGGTGCTTTACGATATTTTTAATACATACCCTTCAAGGAATGATCTTTCGGATGCTCTTTCCAACGATAAGAATTTTTCGCAGTGGATATATCAAATTGTTCAAAACCGCTGGATTGACCAGTTCAAAGAAGGCCTTTACCAGTATGAGATAGTAAGAAAACAAGAGTCACAGAGAATAGCCCAGGATCTTTTTTCAGTTGTTGAATACATTTCTGATGGCTATGTAAGACTTGATAAAAAAAATAAAAAAATAAGGTTTGCAAAGGTCGATGCACTCGAAAAACCATTTGAAACAAGCATAGTACACAATAATGACACCATAAAAATAAATACCAGAATAGACAGAATAGACATGGTTGATGAAAACTATGAGTATAAGCCTTCAAAAACCGATACCTTTTTAGAAAAAAAAGAAGGTGCAATAGGCATAATCGATTATAAAAATTCGGAGCATTTTCAGTCCGAGCAGCTTTTTCTTTACTATAAGATACTTAACTCTCTTAACTATACGGAAGGAGAGGATGTTTATCTTATTTTTCTTGTTACAAAGGAAGATAAATCAAATAAAAGTCTTGTGATAAAGATACAGAACAACGAGGTATACATGAAAAAAAGCGGTAAGTCAACAGAGTATGTGAGCTTTAACTTTTCAGAGTTTGATACATGGTTAAGCGAAGTGATCACAGACATCAAAAATTCTTATTTTGTTCCGTTGGCGGTATTTGAGCCCAAAAAGAAAAGATTTCTTATCCAGATGAGAGAAAAGTATGAAAACGCCAGCTCCTCCGAAAGCAGTTATCCCTGCATAGGTTATGAATACTCAGGATGTGAGTATCTCAAACTTTGCTCACTTCTGGGGTATCATGAAGATTTTTCACTCAAGGCAAGGTGATTAGAATGGATATAATTACACAGATAAAACAGGATCCGGACAGAAATTTCTTTATTTCCGCTTCTGCAGGTACCGGCAAAACATTCACCCTTAAAGAATACTATATGAGCATACTCAATAAAAATAAAAACAATCCTCAGATTGTCGAAAATATTCTGGCGGTAACCTTTACCAATAAAGCGGCAGCTGAGATGCGCGAAAGAATAATGAATGAAGTAGAAAAAAAACTTTCAGACAGAGAGAACCCTTTCTTTTGGCATACCGTAAAAATAAATATCGCAAGAGCCTGGATAACAACCATAGACAGCTTCTATTCGAAAATACTCAGAGAAAATAATATTGCCATAGGCGTTGATCCGAACTTTACCGTTATTAATGAAGTAAAACGTGACAGGGAGATAGAAAGAGCGTGTTATAACACTCTTAAGGTACTTTTTATGATTTATGAAAACAGAGAGTTTTTTCAGGAGCTTAATCTTTCAGACGATAGGGCAGAAAGTATAAAAAAACTTACAGATGAACTGATAATGCACAAAGAAAAGTTTGTAGAGGCAGTTGAGTTTATTTTCAATGACATGGGTTTTTCCAAACTCAAAGAAAGTCTTGAGCAGGCAGTTCTTAAATGGAGAGTTACCCTTGCACATTCAGATACTTTAGATGAACTCAATCTTGACTCACAGGATACAGAAAAATATATTCAGGCTTCATGGCTATTTAAAAAAACAGTACTCATAGCCAGAGAGTTTTACCTTTACTATACCTCAGACCAATTTACGTTTGACTTCAAAGGAATAATGGAAAAAGTCCTTCAGGTTTTTGAGAATGAAGAGATACTCGATCGTTACAGGGAAAAGTTTAAATACATAATAGTGGATGAGTTTCAGGATACCGACGATATGCAGAGCAGTATATTTAATCTTATTCATACCAAGGACAACCATATTTTTCTTGTAGGAGACAGAAAACAATCCATATACAGATTCAGGGGAGCCGATCTTTCGGTTTTTGCTGCAATGGAAAAAGAGTTTGAATCAAAGATGGCTCATGATGAAAAGTATATAAAACAAGCGCTTAGTAAAAATTACAGATCTGACGGACAGATTGTGGATTTTTCAAACTACATGGCAGAGAAGATCCTTTTCTGCTCTGACAATGACGATGAGTACTCACGACAGATGATAGTCGTAGACAACGATCTTTACAATAATATTTTGTTTAAAGACCAAGACCTTTGCGGCTGGGAGGAAAAAGAAGAAGACACAGACGTTGTTCCTAAACTTTTAAACGAAGATAAAAAAAGAGTAAAAGTAATAATACGCACCGAAAAAGAAGAAGAAAAAAGTAAAAAAGATATGCTGAAAGAAAAAGAAATCCAAACCGTTGCCTGGACAATTATCAAACTTCTTGGACAAGAGTTGTCATTCCGTGAAAGGGACGAGAACACAGGAAAGATACTTTCAAAGATAAGGCCTGTAAGACTCAGTGACATAACCCTTCTCATGACACAGCTTTCAGGATATGAAGAACTTATAAGACAGGAGTTTACGGATAAAAAAATACCTTTCTATATAGTAAGTGGAAAATCTTTTTATGACAGACCGGAAATACAAACCGTATTTTCTGCCATCTCAGCGGTTCAAAATCCTCACAACGACTTTGAGTTTGCAAAGTACATGATGTCCTTTTGTGCAGCAATGCAGATAGATGAACTTTATGGGCTATTAAAACATAAAAACAGGAACGATTCACTTTTTACAGCATTTTCAAACAATAAGGATACTTTCTGTGATGAACAGAAAAAAGCCTTTGAAGTCCTTAAAAAATACAAGGATCTTAAGTACTTTATAAGTCCTGCTGCACTGCTAAAAGGTATGATAGCAGAACTTGACTATATGGCAAAGGTTGCGGGAGCACAGAAAGATCCGAGGTATGCTATTTCAAATGTAAAAAAATTGCTTTCAGAACTGGAAAAATATGAATCAATGGCACAGACCTATGCAGAACTTGTTAAGCTTCTAAAAAAAATAACCGATACAGACGAAGCTCAGGCATCTGTAGAGGACGAAAAATCCGAAAGTGTCAAAGTGATTACCATACACAAAGCCAAAGGGCTTGAGTTTCCCATAACCATTCTCGCCGGGTTGGGGGAAGATGCAGAAAAAAGTAACCCAAACAAACAAGAGTATCTTGATTTTTCAGTTATGCTGGACAACGGAAAACGCTATTTCCTTCTAAAAAGCCGTTTTTATGATGAAAACATAAAGATAAAACCAGACAAGGGAAAGGCAAGGTACAACAGTAAGGATGACCACATAAAACAGTTTATAAGAAATGATTTTCTTGACAGTACCGAGGTAAAAAGAAGAATGTATGTAGCAGTGACCAGACCAAGAGAAATGCTTATCCCTATTGTGGTAAAAAATGAAAAAGACGTTACGGATAAGAAATATAGCGGCTTTTTCAGTTCGATCGACAGTAGGTACGCTGACATAATAAGTGTTGACGGAAGTTCTTTTGATTACCAAGAAGCTTCCTATGCAGTCAAAGAAAACCAAAAGGAATTTGCTCCGGTAAACAGCCTAAACCTTTCAGACCTCAGCGCCATGAGCTATAAACAGTATATAGCTCCAACATATCTTATAAATGAAATAAAAAAAAGTGAAGCTGATGCAGACGAAGAAAGCGAGAAACAAACAAGAAGCTATCAGTATGATAGTGTTTTTGGTCTGAATGAAAACCTAGAGAAAGGAACAAGGCTTCATAAGCTTCTTCAGTCGGTGCGTTCCATAGGAACACTGGAAAGTCTTGTAAAACAGGGAGTTTTTGCACAAGGATTTGACAGAATACCGATTATACGTCATGCCTTTTCAGAAGACGTTATTATGGTAAAAAATGAGTGGAGAATAGTAAAACACCAAGTTATAGCTTCATCGGATAACAATCCCAGAGAGTATATGTTCTTCGGTGTGGTCGATAAAGCGGTTATGACGGAGAAAAATGGCGAAAAAAATATTTACATTATAGATTATAAATACTCTGAACTTGCAGAAAAAAGTAAAATTGAAGATTACAAATTTCAGATCTGTTTTTATCTTTATCTTCTGAATGACTTTGCCAAAGCAGAAAAAGGTTATGTAATAAGCCTTAAGAACAATAAAGTCATAGAGGTGGAGTACGACCCTGACTTTGAAAAAAAGCTCATACAGATAGTACGATTGTCAAAAAAAGAGCAGGATTAAGCCATAAAACTGTTAAGCATACGAGAAAAGTTGAAGAATCCAGCTTTTCATACGCACAGAAAATAAGGCTTACACTGCTCTAAACAATACAATATCTTCAAACAAGCGGTTCAATTTGGTTTTTAATAAAATCTATCATATCAGGTTCGTTTTGAGTTAAAAGCGAAGCAATACAGACCACAATTTTTTTGGTGCGATTGACATAAATTACATTTCCACCTTGTCCCAAAGCGGCAAAAGTACCTTCTGTACTGTCAATGATCCACCACAGGTAGCCATAAGAAAGCTCATTCCACCAGCTCTTTTGAGTTGTGCTTTCCTCGATCCAGCGTGATGAAATAAGCTGTTTTCCATTCCATATGCCATTGTTTAAGTATAACTGACCTACTTTCATCATATCCCGTGGGGTTAAAAAAAGACCCCAGCTTGCCGTATTTATCCCTTGAGGATCAACAGCCCATCCAGTAGTATTTTTATTGTTCATGACGGCAATGTGTTCCTCTTTGCTACGTAGCTCTATGTTGCGAGATACATTTATTTGCATTGGCAGAAACAGATTTTTCATAGCAAAATCAAGTACTGATTGCCCCGTAGCATTTACCAAAACACCGGCCAGAATATGTGCTCCTATGATTGGTGAGTACATGAAAGTTCCGGCATTTTTTTCACCACCCAACAGATCAAGTGCAGTTTTCATCCAGTTAGCACTTGCAAAAAACTCTTCATAAGGCTCGGACTCGTACTTATAAGGAGCTGTCATAGTAAGCAGGTTCTTGATAGTTACGGTCTGTATTGTTTTTTCTCCATCTAAAATAGAATAATCAGGGAAAAAATCCAGCACCTTCTGATCTACGCTTTTAATAAAGCCTTTATCAACAGCGATGCCGATTAATGCAGAAAAGATACTCTTGGTTACTGAATAGATATGAACCGCATTGTCTGCTGTATATCCATTAAAGTATTTTTCATAGAGGTTTATACTGTTTTTTTGGACAATAATTCCGGAAATATTAGTGTACTTAATGTTTATAATCCTTTCAAGCTCTTTAAGGGTATCGTTATACATATATCTTCCTCCTGAAATGATTTGTGAAAATGGAAAATGGTACGGTTGCGTTATCTCTTTTCCACCGCGACCCATATTTCACAACTATAGTTAGGATCACTTACATCGGCCGATGGATAGGCTTCGAAATCGGTTCCTCCGCAAGGCTGATACTCTCCTGTTGCAAAAAACTCACTGCAAATCTGCTGATAAAGCTTAATAAAATCTTCAGGCATCTTTCCCGAAAATGGAAATACAGCATAAGTATGAGCAGGAATTTCCTCCACTGTCAGACCTTCGTCAGTGATCTGAGCGCCATTATAACAGGCACCGATTGCGTAAGGAAATTTCGGATCAGATGCATCCATACCGAAACTCGCTCCAACTATACAGTCTTTGAAAATATTTTCCTTTGGTATATACTTACAAAGTGCTTGGATAGTTCCATCTTCAATACATTTTTTCCAAAAAGGAGAGATATACTCCTGAGTCATTTCATCTTTGCTGGAAACATACAATTTCTTGCATATTATCTGCAGCGCATTATGTGTCTCTATCCTATAATTAAGCATTTTTCCTCCTTCCAAAACTAGTTTTACACGCAGTGGCGAAAAAGATTTAAGAGCAACTGCACCATGCTTTACTTGTGAAGGCAGAACACCGTGGAATCGTACAAAAGCCCGGCTGAAGCTTTCGGGGGTATCGTATCCGTACTTTAACGCTACATCAATTACCCGCAGGCTGGAAGAAGCGAGTTCATTACCTGCCATAGAAAGCCTCCTCATCCGAATATATTCTCCGAGTGTAAAATCACACATAATACTAAATATTCTTTGAAAATGAAAATTTGAAGAATAAGCCTGTTTTGCCACTTCTTCATAATCAATGGACTGCATGATATGTGATTCCACATAATCAATTGCCCTTTGGATACCACTGATCCAATCCATTTTTCACCTTCCTTTCGCACTCTATTATAGAAGAATTATTTTTTTGTTTCTTGACTTTTTGTGCTCAGTGATGCATACCTATAAAAAATTTTTGAAAGCCTTCTGAAAATTTGTATACGTTAAATTCTTAGAGTAATGATAGATTTTACCAAATAAAAGCCCTTCGTATCAACGAAGGGCCTTGGGGATGTTCAGACTTAATAAACAAGTATGCTCATATCTACATGTGTAAAATCGGGTATTATTCTTTCAGCCATAGAAAGTATTTTTGCATTTCCTATTCCAATGCTATGCATTCCTCCTGCAAGTGCTGCTTGTATGCCGGCAATGGAATCTTCAAATACTACGCTTTCAGAAGGAGTCACAGCAAGCTCTTCACAAGATATAAGGAAAACCTGCGGATCTGGCTTGGCTTTTGTTATCCTGGTTCCATCGACAATACAGTCAAAAAGATGAGTTATTGCTATTTTTTCAAGAATTAACGCTGCATTTTTGCTTACACTCCCAAGAGAAGTCTTAATTCCGTTTTCACGTACTTTGAGTATAAATTCTTTTGCACCGGGGAGAATATCTTTTGGAGTCATAGATGAAATATATTGAACGTACCATTCATTTTTTTGATCTGCCATTCTACTTTTTTCCGCATCAGAAGCTTTTATATTTCCAATACTTAATAGGATTTCAAGGGATTGTACTCTGCTTACACCTTTAAGCCGTTCATTCTGTATAGGCTTTAGTTCAAAGCCGAGTTCTTTTGCAAGGCGTTTCCATGCCAAGTAATGAAACTTAGCTGTATCTACAATTACTCCATCAAGATCAAAAATACAATGCTTAATAAAAGACATTATGTTGTCCCTCCTGTAAACGATTTCATTATAAGAGTATCAAATTTATGTAAGTTTTTCATAACAAAAAATTGTTGTTATTATAACAATCAATATTTATAATAGTTATATAGATACGACAATAAATACGGCATAACAGGGAGGAATTTTTGATGAAGGATCTATGGGAGTTTTCTGTTAAGGATTACATTAAGGAAGATAACTATAAAAACGGTACATTATTTAACTTAGCAAACGGGTACATGGGAATGAGAGGATATAATGAATTTTCTTTATACAATAATCCAGGCAATTACATAGCCGGTATTTTTGATAGAAGCACTGCACAGGTGACAGAACTTGTTAACCTTCCAAATCCTCTTTTGATGAACATTTATGTCAATGGACAGAAGATAGATCTCGATATAAATAATGTAATCGATTATCAAAGAAGCTTAGATATGGGAAATGGTATTCTCAAAGAGGCTTTTATTGTGGAAGTTCAGAAAGGTCTACGTGTACAAATTGAGAGTGAACGGTTTGTCAGCAGAAAAAACTTTCACAGGTGGGCTTGCAGGTACAGTGTAACAGCTTTGGATTCAGAAGCACTTTTTGTTTTTGAGAGCATTATAGATGGAGGAACGGTAAATTCAGGTCATAATCCCAAAGAATTATCTGCTCATTATAAGGTCTCTTCTGTTCAGGATCTGAAACCGGGAGTAATGATGGTGGCTATAACAAACGATAAAAAAATTGAGATAGCCCAAGCATCCTGCATAATTCTGAAAGAAAAAAAATTTTCACGTCTAAAGTTCAATGATCTTCAGTGCAGGGTTCAGCAAGCAGGGGATGTCATTGCGGCAAAAGGAGAAACCATTGTTGTATATAAATTCGGAGCTGTGTACTCTTCGAGAGAAAGCAGCAATGCCTCAACGGATTGCAAAAGGGAAATAGAAGCTTTTATAGCTGACGGGTATGAAGCCGAACTTGAAAAACATTCAGAGCTATGGCAAGGTTTTTGGAATAGCTCTGATATAAAAATACAGGGAAATGAAGAGGCTCAGAAGGCACTTAGATTTAATATCTTCCATCTTTCTTCGTGCGCATATGATAAAGATCCGACCGTAAGCATAGGAGCAAAGGGACTCCATGGAGAGGGATACAAAGGACATGTTTTTTGGGATACAGAAACATTTATGCTTCCGTTTTTTATATACACACAGCCGCAGGTAGCTAAAGCTCTTTTGATGTACAGATATAATACACTGGACGGTGCCAGGCGGAATGCTTTTATGAATGGTTTTTCAGGCGCCCAGTATGCTTGGGAGTCTGCTGATGACGGATTGGAAACAACTCCCAAGTGGGGATACGATTATAACAATAAGCCTGTACGGATATGGACCGGTGACATTGAAGTCCATATAAGCAGTGACATAGTTTTCAGTATTTTTGAGTATTACAGGGCTACCGAAGATAAAGATTTTATGTTTAAATACGGTTCTGAAATAATATTTGAAGTCTGCCGGTTCTGGACAGGAAGAGCGGTATATAATAAGAATAAGGATATCTGGGAGATAAACTCTGTGATCGGCCCTGATGAATTTCACGAGCATGTGGACAATAACTTTTATACAAACTATCTGGTCAAATGGACTTTTTCAAAGGCTCTTGAGTTAAGGGAGAAGATGAAGAATGAATATCCTTTGGAGCTTAACCGAATCGAAAATTATCTCTGTCTGACAGAAAAAGATTATGCTATATGGAAGAATATATCTGATAAAATACTTATAAATAAGCAGAAGGAAACTGATATAATAGAGCAGTTTGAAGGTTATTTTGATCTTAAGGAGTATGAGATAACCTCAGTTGATGAAAATGGAATGCCACAGTGGCCTAAGGGGTTGAATCTTTCAGAGCTTAACTCTACAAAACTTATAAAGCAGCCTGATGTAGTAATGCTTATGCTCATGATGCCGCAGGAATTTTCCGAACAGGAACTTAAAGCCAACTATGAGTACTATGAAAAAAGGACTATGCATAAGTCGTCATTAAGTCCAAGCATGTACTCCATAATGGGTATGAAAGTGGGAGATACTCATAATGCCTTCTCATACTTCATGAAATGTATAAATACAGATATAAAAGATAATCAGGGAAACAGTCTGCTTGGACTTCATGCTGCTTCAAGCGCCGGAGCATGGCAGACGGCAGTCTACGGATTTGGTGGATTTAGTATTGATTCTCAGGATAGGGCTTGTTTTTCCCCGTGGCTTGCACCGGATCTTCAGAGCATAGAGTTCAGTGTGGTCTATAAAAATTCAAGAATAAAAGTTTTTTATGATCACGAAAAAGTGGTAATAACTTCAGAAAGAGATATGCAGGTAAAGGTTTATTCGGAAGTAATACTATTAAAAAGCGGTATTGAGTGCGAAGTTAGAATTAATAAGTAAATAACGAAATAAAACAAGAATTGTGCATAATTTAGCACAATTCTTGTTTTATTTTATAAACAGAAAATAACATAGCTATCCTTTTACAGCTGCCGATCTTCCTGTTTCAACAAACTCTTTCTGGAAAGAAAGGAAGATTATTATCATGGGTACTGTCATTATTATAGATGCTGCCATAAGGTACTGCCAGAAAGTATAGTAGGAGGTTTTAAAGAAATTTAAACCCATTGCCAGAGTATACATTTCTTTTTTTGAAGTTACAAGCAGCGGCCACATCAGTTCATTCCATGCACCCAAAAAAGAATAGATAGCAAGCGCCGAAACAGCAGGCTTAGCATTTGGAAGAACGACTTTAAAGTAAGTTTTTATGATTCCTGCTCCATCTATTCTGGCTGCTTCTTCAAGCTCCTTTGGAAAGTTAAGAAAGAACTGCCGCAGAAGAAACAGACCGAATACCCCGGTAAGTTTGGGCAGAAATAGTCCGGCATATGTGTTTATAAGTCCGTAGTTTACCATCATGGTATACTGAGGTATCATTATTATCTGACCCGGAACCATCATAGTTGCCAGGAAAAGCATGAACCAAAGATCTTTAAAAGGAAATTTTAGTCTGGCAAAGGCATATCCGCCCAAGGTATCTATAAGCACATGTCCCAGAGTTATCAACCCGGCATATATGAAGGTATTTATTATCCATCTTGCAAAGAGTGGCGCAACCTGAAAAATCTTTATATAATTTTCAAAAGTCATAGGTGCTCCAAAAACTTCACCTTTAAAAAAGTTAATTTTTGGAGGCCATTGCATTATATCTATGCCTTTTTGTTCATTAGTGATAGTATCGTAGTAGTTAAGAGGAGTTATTGATACCATAAGTGCCCAGAAAAAAGGAAAAAGTGAAATTATGACATATGCTATCAAAACAGTGTATGCGATTATTCTTGATTTTTTGACCTTCATACTATCAGCTCCTAGTACTCATCTTTGATATACTTTCTCTGTACCGCCGTTATAGCAAGTATTATCAGAAAAAGAACGAGGGCAACAGCGCTTGCATAACCCATCTTTCCGTATTCAAAGGCGTTTTTGTAGATAAAAAATGAAATAGTTATATTCCTGATATTCTTTATAAGGAAGTATATCTGGTCAAAAACCTGCATACATCCAATGGTGCCTGTTATGGCTACGAAAAGTATCTGCGGACGCAGAAGAGGCATGGTTATTTTCCAAAAGGTTGTCAATCCTGATGCACCATCTATTTCTGCAGCTTCATAGATTGAATCCGGAATATCCTGAAGTCCTGCCAAGAATGTAACCATAAAATATCCGGCAGTAGTCCATATATTCATGAGCATTATGGCAGGCAGGGCTGTATTAGGTTCATTAAGCCAGTCAATAGAGGTGCCAAACAGCCTGTTGATAACTCCCGGTTTGGAATATATCATCCAGAATATCATTGATATTGCAGCAGAAGAAGTTATTGATGGAATAAAAAATACTGCTTTATAGAACTTTACTCCCTTTATTTTTGAGTTTGCCGCCACAGCAAGAATTACAGCTAGCAATGTTTGTATAGGCACTACAATTAAGGAGAAGAAAAAGGCATTTCCAAGAGATATCCAAAAGTACTGATCTTTTAAAAGCTCCATGAAGTTATCAAACCAAAGAAACTTTGGTCTGTACTTACGGAACTGATCACCATGCATGGTCATATATGTGCCCATGAAGTCTTTTATAGCAATCTCTTTATCAAGTTTTCCTTCAGAAAAATCTTTTAAAAGCTTAGAACTGTCAAAATACTTTTGTACCAGGTCAGATTTTTCAGCATCAAGCTTCAATCCGACGTCAAGCTCTATAAAAGTCATAAGGTCAAAGTCAATGACAACTTCTTTTTCGCTAAGTTCCGAAGGAAGAAAGCCCGTGTTTATTTCTATAGCATCCTGCGGATTGAACTTTATATCAAATTTTTTAATTTCAAGCGGGTTAAAATCGGTAAAACTGTATATAAATGCCGAAATTATAGGATAAAGTGTAAATATACATATGGAGATTATAATAGGAGCGGCAAAAAGATAGCCTACCATAGCTTCCTGAACAACTCTTTTTTTCATCGGATGATCACCTCAAAAACATTTTTAAAACAAAATGGTGGAGTACTCCACCATTTTGTTAATTTGTCTACTTTATCCAGGAATCATAATTTTCGTTTATCTGTTTCAAAGCCTCATCCAATGTTATCTTATTATAGAATAAATCCTTTATTCTCGAATTTATCTGATCGTTTGCTTTGGAGAACAAACCTGTAGGAGTCGGTATCTTCCAAGGAGTTGCGTAATCTGCCCCCTTGTAAAAAACCTGCTTTATTGGGTCTGTATCCTTAGCTGCTACATTTTTGTTTGAGCCGAGGACTCCAGCCTTTTCGACAAATATCTGCTGTCCTTCTGTAACCAAAAATTTCATTGCCTCCCATGCCGCATCTTTATTTGAGGACTGTCTGTTTATTGCCCAGCATACAGTATAGACCATAGTGGATCTTTTTACATTTTTTGGCATTTCTACGATACCCATTTTATTATAAACATTTGGGTATGAGCCCTTAAGAAATCCAAGACACCATGGACCTGACATCATAACAGCTGCGTTTTCTTTACCGAAAGCTTCTCCTTCCCATCCTGCTCCTGCTGCTGAAGCTTCATATCCGACTTTATATTTGGTTACAAGATCAATGTAAAACTGAAAACCTTTTTTTGAGTTAGGCTGAGAGAGTGAGACTTTCATATTGCTGTCAACAACACTTCCGCCGAAAGAGTTGATAAAAGGTATCATACGTGTAAGTTCCGGATTTACAATTATAGGATACTCCACACCTTTTTTCTTTAATTCCTGAAGTTTTATAAGTAAACTGTCCCATGTCTCATCATTGGTAGGATAAGCAACTCCACATTTGTCAAATATAGATTTATTGAAATAAAGTGCAAGTGTTG